>JALRDI010000234.1 GCA_023257035.1 Ilumatobacteraceae bacterium
CGTCGAACGACAGCGGGACAGACGCGGAGGAACAACCGTGAGTAATCTCGACATGAGCGAAGCCATCAAGATGCTTGCCCAAGAAAAGGGCTTGTCTGTTGACGCACTGTTGCAGGTACTAGTTGAAGCACTGGCGAGCGCCTATAAGCGTCGCCCAGATGCTGCTGACGAGGTTCAGGTCGGTGTCGACCCAGAAACGATGGAGTTCACTTTCACTGCGTACGACCTCGACGAAAACGGCGAATGGGTGAACCCCCGTGACGACACCCCGAACAAGGCAGAACTTGGCCGTATTGCAGCGCAAACAGTTCGTCAGGTGATGTCGCAGCGCATCCGTGAAGTAGAGCGCGACCGCAAATTTGAGGAATATGCCAACCGCGAAGGCGACTTGGTTTCGGGAATTATTGAGCGCACTGAGGCGCGCTACGCGCTCCTCGACCTCGGACGGGTAGAAGCGCTGATGCCACAGGCAGAGCAGGTGCCTTACGAGCGGCCAAATCGTGGCGACCGTTCAAAGGCATACATTGTCGAGGTCCGTAAGACGGCAAAGGGTCCTCAGATCGTTGTCTCTCGAACCCATCCAGGAATGATTAAGCGACTTTTCGAGCTTGAAGTACCTGAGATCGCTGATGGCGTCGTTGAGCTCCGCGCGTGTGCTCGTGAGCCAGGCCACCGGACGAAGATTGCCGTCTGGTCAAACGATCACAACGTTGACCCGGTTGGGGCATGTGTTGGAGCCCGTGGCGCCCGCGTCCGAATGGTGGTCAACGAGTTGCGTGGCGAAAAGATTGACATCGTGCCGTTCAGCGATGACCTTGCTGACTTCGTTGCGAAAGCACTGTCACCTGCGAAGGTCACGCAGGTTGTGATCTCAGACGATCGCACCCAAGCAGATGTGATCGTGCCCGATCACCAACTTTCGCTGGCGATTGGTCGTGAGGGGCAGAACGCTCGTCTCGCTGCTCGCCTCACCGGCGTGCGCATCGATATTCGCTCGGAAACTCAAGATGCTGATGGCGAGACCTCAGGCGGTTATGCCGCTGAACTCGGAAATGTCGAATACGCCGAAGGCGAGTGGGTCGAGAATCCAGACTCTGGCGAGATGGAGTGGCATGCAGCTGACGGCAGTGTGATGAGCCAGGCCGAATGGTCAGCGCAGACATCTGGCGAGTCGGAGGAAGAAGTAGAGCCGTCAGCCGAGAGTGAGGGCGAATCAGATGAGTCCGATGAGGAGAACGCTGAGGCCGGCGATGACGGTTCGACGTCACAAGACGAGGGTGGTGAGGAAATCGACTGATCAACGGTTGCGGACCTGTGTCGGGTGCCGCGAGCGACGTACGCAACAGGAGTTGTTGCGATGTGTCTACGGCAACTCCGGCGCATTGGTTGACCGACACGGTGTTGGGCGTGGAGCCTGGCTGTGCGGAGTCGAGTGCGCACGATTGGCGCAACGTTCTCATGCGTTTTCGAGAGCGTGGCGAACGACAGTGTCCGTATCTGACATAGACGATTTGATCCGTCTGATGGAGAGTGTCACCTCCAAATAGGTGTGACAACGAAATTTGTTTGAGAGACTGAGAAACGACTGAGGGATAGAGGAAGCAAGTGGCAAAAAACCTAAGAGTGCATGAGCTAGCGAAGGAACTTGGCATGACCAATGCTGAGACTGTTGAGCTCTGCCACAGTCTGGGCGTGCCGATCAAGGGTCAGTCATCTTCATTGAACGAAGCGTATGCCGACATGGTGCGGCGTAAGGCAGAGCGCGAAGGTCTCACACGTGACGAGCAGCCTCAAGAGGCAGCGTCAGATTCTGGTGGTTCGAAGTCGAAGAAGACAGGTACGAATATCCGGATTCACGCTCTTGCGAAAGAGCTTCAGATGTCCAACCCAGAACTCGTTGAGTTCTGTAAATCTCTTGACCTTGCGGTCAAGGGCCACTCGTCAACCCTCAGTGAAGAAGACGCCGGCATGGTCCGTGAGAAGGCTGCACAAGCTGGTCTTGTCGGATCGGCGGCACCCGCTCCAGCTC
>JALRDI010000243.1 GCA_023257035.1 Ilumatobacteraceae bacterium
GCAAAAATGAGTGAGTTTTACGAGTCACGGATTCACCCTGTGCTCACGCCACTTGTCGTTGACCCTGGGCACCCATTCCCGTACATCTCAAACCTCGCGCTTTCTGTGGCAGCGACAGTCGCTGACCCAGCGACCGCTGAACGACGGTTCGTGCGTCTCAAGATTCCGAACGTCTTTCCTCGTCTCATCGAGCTGGGAGACGGACGATTCATAACCTCCGAAGAACTTATTGCGGCGCATCTGCATCGGTTGTTTTTAGGAATGGTCGTCGAAGAGTGGGCGACGTTCCGAGTAACCCGGAAGGCCGACCTCGCGCTCGAAGAAGACGAGGCGGACGACCTCTTGCAAGCCGTCGAGGTCGAACTTCGACGTCGTCGATTCAACCGACCGGTTCGCCTTGAGGTTCATCGCTCAGTGAGCAAAGAAATTCTTCGCCTGCTCATTCGAGAACTTGAAATTGATCCTCGAAATGTCACTGCACATTCGACGTTTCTTGACCTGACCTGTCTTGGGCAACTCGCTGATCTCGACCGTCCAGATCTGAAATTCCGGCCGTGGGTGCCAGTGACGGCTGGTCGAATTGTCGCTGCTGAAGAAAATGAGCGGTCGCTGTTCGACGTAGTTGATGATCGTGCGCTACTGCTACATCACCCGTATGAGAGTTTTGCGAGCAGTGTCGAAGCCTTTATCTCGCAAGCCGCCGATGACCCAGCAGTACAGACCATCAAAATGACCCTGTATCGCGCCGGTGGTGATAGCCCAATCCTTCGAAGCCTGATTCGCGCCGCCGAGCGGGGTGTGCAGGTCGCTGTTCTCGTCGAGATTAAGGCCCGCTTCGACGAAGAAAACAATGTGCTGTGGGCGCGTCGACTTGAGCGGGCGGGTGTCCATGTCGCGTACGGAATGGTCGGGCTAAAGACTCACTCGAAAGTTGTACTCGTTGTTCGTGACGATGGTGAACGCCTCAGGCGGTACTGCCACATCGGCACCGGCAACTACAACTCCCGAACTGCTCGGCAATATGAAGACATCGGCTACATCACAAGCGATGACGCAATCGGCGACGATGTCGTGCAACTGTTCAATCACCTCACAGGATTCAGCCGAAATAACGACTACAAGTCGTTGTTGGTTGCGCCCGAAGGTATGCGGCCACAGTTGATCGACCTGATCGAACGTGAAATGGAGTTTGGTGCCGAGGGCGCAATCTCAGTGAAATGCAATGCGATCGCTGACCCTGTCATGATCGACGCGTTCTACCGAGCAAGCAATGCTGGTGTTCCGGTACGGATGGCGGTGAGGGGAATCTCGTGCATTCGGCCAGGCGTCCCCGGACTCAGTGAGAACATTTCGGTTCGAAGCATTCTTGGTAGATATCTCGAGCACAGTCGGATCTACCGATTTGAACATGGTGGAGACGATGGTGGGCCCTTGTACTTGATCGGTTCTGCTGACCTGATGCCTCGCAACCTTGAACGCCGAGTGGAGGTACTCGTCCCGATCCAGCACCCTAAGCATCGTGACTGGCTTGACCAGGTGCTTGCGTTCGACCTTGCTGATGACGTCATGCACTGGACGCAGAGCGGAGACGGTACGTGGGCGAGAGCCGGCGGTTCCGGCGATGCCCAACATGACCTGTATCGCTGGGCCGCTGACCGGCAACGTCCACGCTGACCGACTGTGTAGAAACCCAAAGAAGGTGTTCATCTGGAGTTCACCCAGATAGGGGATGGCGTTCACTTGGGACTCTTACGGTTCTCCCTGCAACCGCAACATAAAGGTTGCGTCCCCCGTGAACTTTTGAATGGAGAACTACGTGAAACGATCCTCAAAGCGTGTTGTCGCACTTCTCGCGGCATCATCATTTGTATTTGCCGCGTGCGGTAGCGATACGAATACGGCCGATGCCCCAGCTGAAGAGCCAGCAGCCGAAGAGCCAGCAGCCGAAGACGATGGTGGCATTGACTACGCAACCGTTTCGGGAACACTGATCGGTGCAGGTGCATCATCTCAAAAGGCAGGCATGCTCGGTTGGCAGGTTGGTTTCCAGTCAGTTGCGCCGAATGCAACTGTTGAGTACGACCCGATCGGCTCGGGCGGTGGCCGCAAGCAGTTCCTCGGTGGAGGATCAGACTTCGCGGGATCCGATGCGGCGCTGAAGGATGAAGAGTGGGAAGCTTCGAAAGAGGTTTGCGCAGGAGATCTTGGTGCGATCAACCTTCCTCACTACATTTCGCCAATTGCGATTCCGTACAACCTCCCTTCAATTGCAGGCGAGACCCTCAACCTCTCAGCTGATGTCATCGCCGGAATCTTTGCGAACACGATCACGAACTGGACCGATCCAGCGATCGTTGCTGACAACCCAGGACTCGATCTTCCAGACTTGGCGATCAACCCAGTGCACCGCGCTGACGAGTCAGGGACGACCGAGAACTTCACTGATTACATGAGCCAAGCAGCCCCAGATGTGTGGACCTATGGCGCTATCGAAGCATGGGATGCTGATGGTCCTGGCGGTGGCGAGGGTGGTCCTCAGACCGCAGGAGTGGTCGCAGCTGTTGCCGCCGGTGAAGGATCAATCGGTTACGCGGACGCATCACAGATTGGCGACCTCCCAGCCGCCGCTGTAGGTGTTGCCGGTTCATTCGTCGAGTTCTCGCCAGAGGCCGCGGGTCGCATTGTTGACTCATCAGAGCGCACCGGTGGGCGTAACGAGTATGACTTCAAGATTGAGGTCAACCGCACCCCTGATTCGGCAGATACATATCCGATCGCTCTCGTGTCGTATCACATCGTGTGCCTTGAGTACGAAGATCAGGAGACTGTTGATTTGGTGAAGGCGTTCATGACCTTCGTAGGGTCAGATGTTGGACAGGCAGCATCAGCAGCTTCTGCCGGATCAGCGCCAATCTCACCAGAGGTACAGGCCGAGATCGCGAAGTCGATTGCAGCAATCAGGGTTGCAAGCTGAACTCCTGAGTAGTGGAGTAATTCACTGAACACCGCTGGGGTAGGGACAACGTCCCTACCCCAGTTGTTCGCTTAGGCTGTTGAGAACCGTACTTACTTGGAGTAGTTATCCCCCGTGTCATCATCTGACGTACAAGAGAAGGCCAAACGAGCGCCTACCTCGTTGCCAGACCGTGTGTTCTTAGGTATCTCGCAGGCTTCTGCGACATCTATCTTGCTCGTCCTTTCCGGGGTTGCGTTCTTTCTCACGATCGTTGGCTGGTCGGGCATCTTCGGCGATATCGAGGGAATGTCGGGCAGTGACACATTCATCCAATATGTCGGGCCTCTCGTGTTCGGCACGGTGTACGCAGCGACTCTCGCCCTGCTTATCGCAACGCCCCTTGCGTTCGCGGTAGC
>JALRDI010000004.1 GCA_023257035.1 Ilumatobacteraceae bacterium
ACCCAGAATTGGACAGAGATGCTCTACGCGTTCTCTGCAACGCCCGCAATCGATCTGCCGTTACGAAATTCGCTTGGGGCTCCTGTGCCAACCGGGCAACTTGCCCGTTTTGGTGTTCGTTGGATGGTGTTGAGTAACGATCGGTCTGCAACAGAGTGGGTGCCAGACTGGGTCGGCCCGGTTGCGAGTGATGATCGCTACAGCGTGTGGGAGAACCCGCTGTGGGTAGGCGATTCGGTTGCCTGGTTTGCGACGCAGCCACTCACTGATGACGCGATGTCGGTGCTCCGAACCGATGTTGCATCGGTTGCTGAAACCGCCTTCTCAAACGTTGCACTCGACTGTGCCAACGCATGTTCTCCCCAAAGTGTAGAGAGCACCCGTCTCACCGCCGAGCACATCGTGGTAACCGTTGACGTCGAACAGTCAGCACTCATCTCAACACACGTTCAGGCATCGAATGGATGGTCGGTGACGGTGGATGGCCAGCCAGCGAACATTGAAGTTGTTGACGGACTATTTCTCGGTGTAACCGTTACCGAAGGCAGCCACGTGGTCGAATTTCGATATCAGCCCTCATGGTGGTGGCCATCGGTCATCGTCTCTCTAGGAGCACTCATTCTCTCGATAGCGATCGTGTCGCGCCGCCGCATCACATCGTGAATCGAAGATTTCGGGCAGCTTTTTCGCCCAATTCTGGGTCTCCAGACCAACTGATGTTTCCCGCATCAATTCGTGACTGAGGATCGACTCGTCCGCAGGCGAGTAGCGCGAAGGTTGTTGAGTCACAGGTGATCGTCGCCGTTGTCTCGTTCGAATCATCGACGAGGCCTGCACGCCCATCTACTCGGACAGTGATATTTCCCCCTACCGGTCCGGTGAGTTCCACCCTCAGCGAAGAACCGTCTGGCACACCGACTTTCTTCCCGGCGATATACGGCATTGACATTCGGATCTCATCGATTGAGCGTTCGGCTGCTGGTCCATCCTCATGCCCAGGCAGGTTGAGTGGGGTACGGATGTCCTGCTCGTGAACCCAAAAGTCAAAGACACGGATATCCATAAATCGGCCGTATGTGCCGGGACCTACCGGAGTCATCACTGGGGTTGCAAAGTCTTCATCGGACATTGCGGAGAGTTCGGCGTTTCGGGCGGCAGTCACTGAGGCAAATTTTGCCGCCAGTTCAGTTCGAGAAAGGGACGACATTGCGTCGGTGAACCCTGCAATCTCTTCGAATGGGAGTCGTTCGGCAAATTCGCTTGGTGCCCGGCCGCGCAACATCTCTTCAACAGCTATGAGGTGCATAACGACGCCAGCCACATCCCAATCGGGGCATAGCGACTGGGTTGACCACTGTTCTTCGCTCAGTTCGGCAAGCAGTGAGTTGAGTGATGACCAGCAGAGGTCGAGGCCAGCAAGGGATGGGTGGCTCATGATGGTGCTCCAGTCTCGTCAGGTGATGACCCGATGGGAACTACTTTCCCACGGTTGATCGAAACCCAGTCTCGGGCTTCGAGATAAGGACGAAATGTTGTTGCAATTTTCTGCTCGTCGCTCGGCATTTTCGGATGCTGCAACTCGTAGAGGTGTGGGAACTCGGCCCATATCGACACGGCTTCCCAAAGCCGAACCGCCTGTTCTCCTGAGGGCGGATCGAGAAGAACCGGTCCAAAGAGGCAATGGCCATCGACGTACAGGGTCGGCACTCCGTAACCGCCTGAAGCAATGACGCGCTCGTGATCGGCTCGAACTTCGGCGTGTGTTGACTCGTCTTCAATCGCAGCATCGACGACGTCGGCGCGCATCACCATCCCGGCGCCGCCGCCGAAAGGCGTGTCGTCCACGGTGCGGTGCCGATCGGTCGCATAATCGCGAATATC
>JALRDI010000098.1 GCA_023257035.1 Ilumatobacteraceae bacterium
TCTTCGAGTTGTGAGGTCGAAATGAGCGCAACTTCCATCATTCTCATCGCAGTCATCGCACTGGTTGTCCTCGCTGGCGCATCATTCGCAACACTTGCTCGTCGTAGCGATGTCCGCGGCGCTGGAGCCCTCAGTGACGAAACGGTTTCCCGTGACAAAGCCGCCCGCAAGGCGGCTGGCACCGAATCATCTGCCGCCTCTGGTGCAGCAGTTGAGGCCGAAGCAGCGGCCGTTCGCGCCGGCACGGATCTCATGCCGGCGAAGGACCTTGCCCCAGAGCCATTCGTGCCTGCTGACCCTGATGCCATCGGCGTCAGCCGTCGCCAGTTCTTTAACCGTGCGACCATCTCGTTGATGAGTGCTGGTCTTGGCGCATTCGCTGCAGCGTCATTTGTCGGCTTCCTCTGGCCGACCAAGACCGGCGGATTCGGTGGCAAAGTACCGATCGGCCGCTACGACGACATCATCTCGGGTATCCGTCAAAGCCAGGGCTTCTTTTATGCACCAGAAGCTCGCGCTTGGATCACCGAGTATCCGGTTGATGCCGTTGCGAAAGCAGAAGGTGTCTACAAAGAGTCTGTGCTGGCTGGCATGCGCCGCGGTTTGATCGCTTCGTACCAGAAGTGTCCGCATCTCGGTTGCCGCGTTCCGCAGTGCACCTCAAGCCAGTGGTTTGAATGTGGTTGCCACGGTTCACAGTACAACCGTGTCGGTGAGAAGAAGGGCGGCCCAGCTCCTCGGGGTATGGACCACTTCCCATTGGAATTCTCCGCCGCTGGTGATGTGATCGTCGACACCGGAACGATCGTTCAAGGCGTACCAATCGGTGTCAATACCACCGGTCAAGAAGCAGAAGGACCGCACTGCGTGGGAGCAAGTGATCACTGATGATTGCATTAACGACAACGTCCATTGCGTGGGTGCTACTCATCCTCGTCACTGCGGGCTTCATCGTCTACGCCGTTCTCAACGGTCGTTCTGCCCGCGAAGAGCTCGGTTCGGAAATTGAGCTTGCCCCGAACCGCAAGAAATATCTCGAAGACGAAGAGCTTGAGGGCCGTCGTCTCGAAATGGTGCAGTTCACCGGAGTGGTTCTTCTTGCCATCACCGTGATTGCCCTTCCGCTGTATTGGGTATTTGAGCCGGCCCGTCAGGCTGGGGCGGTCGAGGCCAAGGAAGAGATTTTCGTTGACTGGGGTGAGCGTTTGTTTGCCCCGACCGCTGAAGGCGGGTTCAACTGCGCAGGTTGTCACGGCGGATACGCCGGTGCCGGCGGTGAAGCTGCCTGGAACGTCACCGACCCGGTAACAGGTGAAGTTGAGGCGGTGAACTGGAAGGCTCCTGCGTTGAACAACATCTTCTACCGTTTCGACGAAGACGAAGTCCGATTCATTCTCGTGTACGGACGTCCGTTCTCGCCGATGAGCCCGTGGGGCGTCGAAGGCGGTGGCCCGATGAACGATCAGCAGATTGACACACTGATCTCGTATCTCCACTCGATTCAAATCCCGAGGGAAAACTGCGGTGTTGGTGAAGACGATCCGAAGAGTTGTCCTTCTGGAAATCTGCCGAGCGATATTCAAGACGACATTGACACCCGCGCGTGGCAACTCGTTAACGACGGTACCTACGGCTCGTATGGCGAGGCGCTTTTCAACCTTGACCTTGGTAGTGGCGCCTACAGTTGTGCGCGATGCCACACCCCTGGTTGGAGTTGGGGTGACCCTGGTGTGACCGGTCAAGGTGCCTTCGGATGGAACCTCACTGGTGGTAAAGCTGCATCCGCCTTCCCCGACGAGGCGGACATGATCTCATTCATCAAAAACGGCTCCAATTACGGGGCGAAATACGGCATTCAGGGTCAGGGCAGCGGTCGTATGCCGGGCTTTGGTTCAATGCTGACCGACGAGCAGATCGAAGCAGTTGTCGATTACGTAAGGGGCTTGTGATGTCCGCAGCGTTGCTTGCAATCAACTGGGAGCCGGAACTCCGTGGTGTCCTGACCGTCATTCTTGGCACCGT
>JALRDI010000057.1 GCA_023257035.1 Ilumatobacteraceae bacterium
ATTGGGTGACGGGCGGGAAGTCGCAAGCGAAAGCGGTGATGCGGGTAAAACGTTGTGCTGACGCAGAAACAGAAGGCGAGGAGCGTCGCAATCTCTATGTCGCACTCACACGGGCTGTCCACAAACTCGTGTTGTGGACGGTGCCGGGTTACAAGAACGGCAAGCGGCCGCTCAGCGACCTTTTGGAACAGTCCTGTGGGGGAGACCCCTCAAATCTTTCAATTCGAATTCCTCAGGCACTTGAACATGTGCACGTTGACTCCCGTCCAGCGCCGGTGAAGCCAAAGCCCCAACAGGTTGATGACTCAACATTGTTGGTGAGTACGAACGATCGCACCTTCGATGAGCCGTGGAAGGTCTGGTCATTCACTTCGATTGAACGGTCGTTGCAGGCCGACGCCGATCGTTCACTGTCGAGAGATGACGCAACTCCTATCATCGGAGGGCTCGACGAACCCGGCGCAACGAACGACGACGAGTTGCTCGCCGAGCCGAGTGAAATGACGCCGCTCCAGGCAATTCCGGGTTCGGCTGCATTTGGCACGCTCGTTCACTCGCTGCTCGAACACCTTGACTTCACGTCGCCGTCGGTCGAAACCGACCTCAGCGAATTGTGTTTCGAACACATGCAGTACCAGCCCATCGACTGCGACCCTGGTGTGCTTGCTCGAGGATTATCTGCGATGTTGAAGGCCCCACTGGGGGGTCCGCTCGGCGATGTACATCTCGCCTCAATTTCTCGCAACGATCGTCTAGATGAACTTGATTTCCTCTTGCCTCTGGCGAGCACCAGCGCCGAGACAGTCGCAGGTGTAGTTGCGTCACGATTGCCCGCTGACGACCCATTTCGGCCATGGTTTCAACAGGTCGCCGACGGTCAAGTCGCAGTACCGATTACCGGGATGCTGACAGGGTCGATTGACCTCGTGGCTTGCGTCGATGGTTCGTACTTCATCGCGGACTACAAGACCAACCGAATCGGGAACGATGCCCGATTCACCACGGCTGAAATGGCCGCTGAGATGATCCGCCATGGGTATCCGTTGCAGGCGTTGCTTTATCTCGTTGCATTCAGGAGATTCCTGCGACGTCGACAGCCAGCACTCAATCCTGATGACGTTCTGCTCGGAGCGGCGTATCTGTTTGTGCGCGGAATGGTTCCCTCTCAACCTTCAGGTGATACCCGCGGTGTGATGTGGTGGCAGCCAGCGGGAGATCTCCTTGATGCAGTCGATGAACTCTTTGCTCGAGGGGAGCCGTCATGACTCGACTCGAGAGTCAGCGTGCACTCGCCGACCGTTTTGAGCCGTGGGTTATTGCTGGAGCAATCTCCCAGCCAGACCTTGCTGTAGCGGTCTCGCTTGCTGAAATGTGTGGCGAGGCAGGCGAGCACGAAATCCTTGCTCTTGCCTTTGCGATTGCCGCACCTCAATCGGGTCATACTGCAGTGGACCTCCACCATATTCGTGAAGACACGCTGGCATACGCTGAATTGCGATCACCGAGCGCGGTTCATGATGTTGAACATCTCCCGTGGCCTGATGACATTGCTGAGTGGTTTGAGCGACTCGGTGCAAGCCCTTTGGTGACGTCAACACAATCTCCGCTCGTTGTCGACAATGACCTCGTCTATGTGCGGCGCTTCTTTGAGAATGAGTGCCAGGTTGCGCATGGTCTGCGAGAGCTGGCGGGAACGAAGCTGTCGCGAACCTCATCCGTGCTGGTGAGCGAGGTCCTTGGGCTTACGGGGGGCCAGCGACGTGCGGTAGATACTTGCGCTACAACTCGGCTCGGCGTGCTCACGGGGCCGCCAGGAAGTGGAAAAACACGAACTGTGGCAGCGCTTGTTGCTGATGAACTCATCAACAGTTCCACTGCTCGCATTGCGCTCGCGGCCCCGACAGGTAAGGCAGCTGCCCGAATGTCTGAGAGCATTTCCGAATCGGTCAGCCTGCTCGCAGCCGCTGATGACGCAACGATCGCGTCGACGTCAACCACAATTCAGGCGTTGTCGCCATCGACTGTTCATCGGTTGTTGGGAGCACGGGCTGACGGCGGATTTCGATACGACGCCCGAAATCCGCTTCCCTACGATCTCATCATCATCGACGAAGCTTCGATGCTGTCTTTGCCACTGTTTGCCGCAGTGCTCGACGCGTTGCACCCCTCAGCAAGACTTGTGCTCGTCGGCGATGCAGGTCAGCTGGCGAGTGTTGATGCGGGATCCGTACTCGGTGACATCGCAGGAACAGAGGGTGACGTACGTCAATGCGTGGCTGAACTCACCGAGACGCACCGATTTCCCGCTGGCAGTAGCGTTGGCCGATTTTCGACGGCAGTTCTCACCGGGGATGAACAGGCCGCAATGGAGTTACTTGATCAAATTTCAAACCCTGCTGTTGTCGACGAAACACAGCACGACGGCATGTTGCTAGAGATCGTTGAGCAACATGCCGATGTCGAAGCATTCATGCGGCAGCACGCGCTGAATCTTGTGACGAAGGCTCGCAATGGCGATGTTGCTTCGGCCCTACAGCAACTCGACGAGTTCCGCGTGTTGTGTGCGCACCGACGCGGGCCATTTGGCGTCGACCAATGGAACTCGTTCAACGAACAAATCCTTGAGAGCGAAGGTGTGCGCACTCGCGGTTGGTATTTCGGCCAGCCAGTCATGGTGACGAGAAATGACCCAACTCAGCGACTCTTCAACGGCGACGTTGGAGTCGTCGTCGCTGATGGCGGCCGCCTTCGGACCGCCTTCGGTTCAACGGACCCGCACTTTGTTGAGCTGACTGCTCTGGCTGACCACACGACTGTGCATGCAATGACGATTCATAAAAGCCAGGGCTCAGAGTTCGACCATGTCGTTGTTGTGCTTCCACCGGAACAATCTCGTCTTGCGACGCGAGAGTTGCTCTATACGGCAGTCACCAGGGCTCGGCGGAGAGTCACGCTTGTGGGGTCGCCA
>JALRDI010000211.1 GCA_023257035.1 Ilumatobacteraceae bacterium
CTATCTCATTCGTCTAGGATTGAGTCTCGTTGCCTTCCTTCTCGTACGTGACGCATCATGGATGTCGCGTCCCGCACTCGGAGCGACCATAATCGTGTCTCATATAGGACTCCTCGTGTGGGAGTTGAAGTACGTAGCAATCTCGCTGGCTCACGCCGGCTTAAAACCTGCCCGCCCGTAGAAACAACAGGAACGAAACACCGTGTTCGCACTCGAATTTCCACCAATTAACGAGATCCTCCGCTGGAGTGATCTGTTCCCGTCGTTCAACAAGATCGCCATCATCACCGTTGCGGCTGCACTGATTGGCTCGTTGATCTTCCTGCTCGCCGGTAACGCCGATGGTTCAAAAGCGCCGAAAGGCGTTCGCAACTTTGCGGAAGCAATCGTTGAATTCATCGAAGGTCAGATCATCATGCCGACGATGGGTCGTGACGGCCTCGGCTGGACGCCATTCCTGCTCAGCATTTTCTCGTTCATCTACTTGTGCAACGTGCCGGGAATCATCCCAGTTCTCCAGATGCCAGCAACCGCTCGCATGGCGATCCCGCTGTTCCTCTCACTGCTCGTGTGGGTTGTATTCATCGGCGTTGGCTTCAAGCATCAGGGCCTCGGCTACCTGAAGAACTCACTGTTCCCTCCAGGCGTTCCCGGACCGCTCTACATTCTCGTGACGCCAATTGAGTTCATCTCAACATTCTTGGTTCGTCCGTTCTCGCTGACAGTTCGTTTGTTCGCAAACATGCTCGCTGGTCACATTCTTCTCGTGACCTTTGCCCTTCTTACGAAGGAATTGGTTCAGGGTGGCAACATCGCTCTGGTTCCCGTCGGCATCTTGCCGTTCTTCATGCTGGTGTTCCTCACCGCGTTCGAGGTTCTCGTCGCGTTCTTGCAGGCTTACATCTTCACGATCCTCGCTGCCGTGTACATCGGTGGCGCCGCCCATCCTGAGCACTAACGCTCAGGTCCGAATTCTCCCACTACAAACCAACCAGGAGACAACCCCAACATGGAAGCATTCACCATTCTCGCTCAGGAAGCCGACAAGGCTGCAGCCGCCGCTAGTTCGGCCGGGTTCGCTTACGGACTCGCCGCAATTGGCCCCGGTATCGGCATTGGCTACCTGGTCGGTAAGTCCGTTGAGGCAATGGCCCGTCAGCCTGAGGCTGCCGGCATGGTCCGTACCACGATGTTCCTTGGCATCGCCTTCACTGAGGCGCTCGCCCTCATTGGCTTCGTGGTCTTCATCCTCATCGGTCTCTGATCACCCGATCCGGCATCGCCCGGATCTTGTATACGTAACCGATAACTGCAGATCAAGGAGTTGACGTGCTGACAGCCGTCGTGACATACGGGTCAAATGGACCTGAAGTGCTCCTCTCCGCCAGCGAAGGCGAGGAGGGCCATTCCTCCGAGTACACGTACGCGGACTGTTCGATCATCCCTGAAGGCAAAGAGCCATCAGAGAAGATCGAATCATTAGAGGAGTGCGATCCGGGCCCAAGCCCGATCATGCCTGAAGCAAAAGAGTTGTATTGGGGCGCAAGCTCCTTTGTGCTCTTTGCGCTTCTCATGCGCTTCTTCCTCTATCCACGCCTCCGTCGGAGTATGGATGCTCGCTACGACTCGATTCGTGGTGCGCATGCTGAAGCCGACCAGGCTCGGAGCGAAGCACAAGCTGAAGTCGCCGCTTATGAAGCAGCACTTGCTGAGGTGAAGGCTGAAGCTGCTGCTCGTATCGAGGAGGCTCGCGCCACGTTGGAGCAGGAGCGTTCAACGCAACTCGCTGAGGCAAATGCCCGCATTTCGAGCGCCCGTGATGCCGCTGCCGCAGAGGCTGCTGCCGCTCACGAAGCGATTCGTGGTGACATCGGTTCGGCTGCTGCGTCAGTTGCCTCACGAACCGTCGAACTCGCAATCGGCCGTGCGCCTGATGCCGCAGCAGTGTCATCAGCCGTCGAAGGATCAATGACGTCAGGAGCAACAAGATGAACCTGATTGCAGCAGGAAATATCGACCCCGCACAGAGCGTTAACTGGTTGCTTCCTGCAACCTCTGAGCTCATTTACGGCGGTCTTGCATCGATCATTATCTTCGCCTTGATCTACAAGTTTGCTGGTCCCGCCGCCAAGAAGGGGATGGCAGACCGCACAGCGAAGATTCAGGCAGAACTCGATGGTGCAGCAGAAGCACTTGACTCAGCTCGTACCGAAGCCGAAGAGATTCGCCGTGCCGCTGGCGATATCGCTTCCGAGCGGGCTCGTCTCCTCGCCGATGCTGATGCTCAAGCGGCAGCACTTCTCTCAGAGGGTCGTGAGCGGCTCGCTGCTGAGATCGCCGATCTCGAGGCTCGGGCTCAGGCCGAAGCCGCTGGTTTGGCTGGCCGCATGGGTGACGAACTTCGGGTCGAAGTTTCTCGGATCTCATCATCGGTCGTCGATCAGTTGGTTGCCGACTCACTCGACGATGCGACGCAGCAAGCTCTCATTGAAGACTTCATCCAGAAGGTAGGTGCACAGTCATGAGTGATGCACGTATCGAGGGTTACGCACGAGCCCTCTTCGAAATCGCCCGTGCCGAGGGCAACCTCGATGAGGTCGAAGACGAGCTGTTTAGGTTCGCTCGCTCGTACGAGTCAAGCGACGCGCTTCGCGCCGCACTTACCGACGACATGGTTCCCGCCGAGCGTCGTCAGGCAATTGTCGAGAGTCTCCTCGGCGATATGGCGACCGCTACCACGATGCAGTTGGTGTCGATGGTCATCGGTTCCGGCCGCGGT
>JALRDI010000026.1 GCA_023257035.1 Ilumatobacteraceae bacterium
TGGATCAACTCGTGGTACCCAGGTCACAATTCATGGCTGGCAAACGAACTTCCAGACGGCTCACTCGTGGGTGACCACGTGAGCGCAGTTGGCGAAATGATGATGGCTGGTGGCCTCCAGGGTTACCTCATTACTAAGTCATTTGCTGAGGAGTACGGAATCACCTCACTTGATGATTTCAACTCAAACGCTGATGCAATCGCCGCATACGACGCTGGCGACCCAGACCCAGGTAACGGCGTCGCCGACATCTACGGCTGCTCAGAAAGCTGGACCTGCGACGACATCATCCAGAACCAGATTGCATTCTCTGGCTGGGAGAACATCAAGCAGACCATCGCCGGTTATGACGCAATGTTCGCTGAAGCAGTCACCAAGGCTGATGCTGGCGAGCCTGCAATCGTGTACACCTGGACACCAAGCGCATACATCACGCAGCTCCGTCCCGGTGACAACGTGGTTTGGCTCGAAGTCGCAGACGTCATCGACGACTCAAACCCAACTGGTGCTGAAGGTGGCGAAGCCCACGACCAGCGTCCTGGTACCGCCTCAATCGGTGCGGACCAGTGCCCAGGCTCAGAAGATGGCGTGTGCCAACTCGGATGGGTTGCTGCTGACATTCAGGTCTCAGCGAACAACGAGTGGCTTGAAGCCAACCCTGCAGCCGCCAAGCTTCTGGAGCTGTTCCAGATGAGCGTTCTTGACGTTTCGTTGATGAACGTTGAAATGGGTGAAGGCACCGCAGTTCTTGATCTCGCTCAGCAGTGGATTGAGGACAACCGGGCAGAAGTTGACGAGTGGCTCACCGCCGCTCGCGCAGCCGCCTGATTAGTTAACGATCACAAGTGGTTCGGCCGACCCTTCGGGGTCGGCCGAACTCGCGTTCGGCATCGGTGCGGGAGTAATTGCGCCAGTCTCCATTGCGACACGTCCATCAAGGTCACGCAATGAATTATCTAGTACCTCCAGCGCAATCCGTTTTGAGCCCCCATTCGCCACATCGAGTACAAGTCCAGTGACGAGAGCAGTAATGCGTGAGGTCTCAGAGGTTGCAGCTGAGCGACTCAGTCCTGTGTCGATGAGTCGTGACCGCATCCCTACTTCCCAAGAGAATCGTGAGGAGCCAGGGGTGAGTTGCAGGACCTGTGCCGGAAGGCTCATCGCTTCGATACCAATCCGGGCCAGGGCAAGTCTCTCTGGTGACGAGGTGATCCATTTCCACCAGGCTCGTATGAGCTCTCCTTGTGTCATCCCGGGATTGCGACGAAGGTGGCGTTCCTGTTCAACGAGTTGAAGGGCAACTGCTCTGTTGAGAGCTGCCCGTATGAGATCTGTTCGTGTCCCGAAGTGATGCGCAAGGACGTTTGGGTGCATTCCGAGATCCTTAGCGATTCCTCGAAGAGAGGTCACACGAACGCCATGTTCACCCAGGTGGCGAACCACTGTGTCGAGAAGAGCCAATCGGCGGCCGACATTTGTTGGTCTGGACACATGCGCATCGTAGACCGATGAGGCTTACGCAAAGCCGTTCGTAGACTTGCGAATGTGAACGAAGTAGCGGAACCTGTGTACACCGAGGGCGGAGCTGTGCTTCTCGATGGCAATCAACTCCGTGACGACACCGTGATGCAGCTTCGTGCACGAATCGAACGTGCTGGTTCTCCATCGGTTTGCCTCGCCACAGTGCTCGTTGGTGACGATGCTCCAAGCCGTGTGTACGTGAATATGAAACACCGGAAAGCCACAGAGGCAGGCATCGAATCGCGCGGCGTTGAGCTGCCCGCTTCTGCCACTCAGCAAGAGGTCGAGGAGGCCGTCGCTCAACTGGTGGCTGATCCCGATGTGCATGGGATTCTCGTGCAACTGCCGCTACCCGATCACCTCGACCCAGAGCCCGTGCTTGCGTTGCTTTCACCGGAGAAAGATGTTGATGGGCTCACCGACCGTTCTCTTGGTCGATTGGTCCGTGGACTACCCGGTCACGCACCATGCACCCCTCTCGGAGTGATGCGGCTCATTGAGGCCTATGGCATCGGAACAGTGGGCAAGCGAGCGGTTGTCATTGGCAGGTCCACACTTGTTGGTCTGCCGCAGATGTTGCTGCTTGGGCGGAAAGGGTGCGACGCAACAGTGACGTTGGCGCACTCTCGAACCTCAGATCTCGTCGAGGTATGCCGATCGGCTGACATCATCGTTGCTGCTGTCGGTCAAGCCGGAATGATTACCGGTGAGCACGTCCGACCCGGCGCGACAGTGATCGATGTCGGCGTTTCACGCTCGGAAACGGGGATCGTTGGCGACGTAGTGTTCGATGAAGTGCAGGCCATTGCCGGTGCCATCACCCCGATGCCGGGGGGAACGGGCCCGATGACGATTGCATGTTTGCTCGAGAACACCGTCTCGGCTGCAGCGATGCTTGGCGTGACGTCATTATCTGGCGTCTGACGAACGAATCGGCCGCCGGTACCGAAGTCGACGTCCCATTGCGACTGCGGTTGCAGGAATTTGCAGAACCTGCGTATCTAGTGCCACATCTTTTTCGGGAGTAGCGCGCTCGGCACTCGGATGCTGCATGATTCGGACCAGCAAGAACAGTGAGATCAATCCAAGGCCGATAGCGGCGCTTGCGGGGTAGGCATTTACGCCGAACAATCCCATCGAAGCCGCCATGACGAGTGGTCCGATGAAGGCACCCACTCCGAAGAGAACTACCAGTTGGGCGGCAGCGGCTGTCAACAACTCGGGACGCAGGCGATCATTTGTATAGGCACCAGCGATCGAGTACAGCGGATACATCGTTCCGCCGAGCAACACCATTGCGATATACGACAGTGGCTGGCCAACCTGCCCGATCAGCAAAAGAACGGTCGCTGCACTCGCTGCGGCGGCGGTGAAGACCCCGACCCGACGACGGTCGTGGCGATCCGAAAGTGATGAAATCGGGACTTGAAGTAGCAGTGATCCAACTGCAGGCATGGCAGTAAACAGGCCTATCCGTGTGGTTTCTATTCCTGACCTTGCGGCGAAAATAGGCGCAAAGGCAGTGATTGACCCCATGACGGCTCCTGTAGCGAACGCAGCGATGACACCGGTTGGAGCGTTTTGAAAGAGCATTTTGAGTGGAAGTCGTTCAGGTGCGGTGACTGCCGGTGGGTTCGCCACAGCTGAGAGTGAGACCGGAAGCACAGCGAGCATGATGGCAATGCCGGCAATTGTGAATGCTGCAATGGCGAGCGGATCAAGGAGGGTGAAGACCACCTGACCAATTCCGTAGGTGATGATCGTGACCATTGCGTACGAGGAAAGCACCCGTGCCCGATTCTGGTTGCTGGCGAGTTGGTTGAGCCATGATTCTGCAACGACGAACACACCAGCGATCGCCGCGCCCGACAGCAGTCGCAGCGCAATCCACATCAAGGGGTGAATCACGAGACCACTCAGCAGAGTTGTCGCGCCAAGCAGCGCGCATAAAGCGCCATAGACGCGGATGTGGCCAACTGTTCCGACGATATTGAGAACAACTCGAGAACCGATCACAAAACCGGCGTAGTAACTCGCGCCGATGATGCCGATAGCCGCAGTGTTGAACTCCTCAAGTTCGGCCCGAACGCCGACGAGAGTCGCGTAGAGGCCGACGCCGGCGAGCAGGAATGAGAGTCCGGCAAAGAGACCCCACGTTGCTACCGCAATCGACACCTGAGGAAGCGGAGCCGGTAGTTCCGAATCGATTGTCGTGTCAGATGAATTTTCGATCGAGCCTGTCACTGAGCGGAGAGGATAATGGTGAAATCTCTGTCGGGTGGCAAGCCAATGATGTTGTTTTGGGCCCCGCAAAGTAGCGTCGGGGCATATGGCTTCTGAACTGGTTCATCGCTTCGAGAGTGTCCAACAGGTCCGAGACGGGCTCCGCGACATTGACTATCTCGCGGACGACGGCATTGCCGGCGTCGCCTACCTTGCTGACCGACTTGGAAAGCCGGTTCTTGTGGAAGGACCAGCAGGTACCGGTAAGACCCAGCTCGCGAAGTCGATTGCAGAACTCACGGGTGCTCGCCTGATTCGCTTGCAGTGTTATGAAGGCATGGACGAGTCAAAGGCATTGTTCGAATGGAACTACAAGAAGCAGTTGCTTCGTATCCAGGCCGACAAAAACTCCGACTCATGGACAGATATTCACGATGACATCTTCTCTGACGAGTTCTTGCTGACCCGGCCGTTGCTCGAAGCAATCACAGCGGATGACCCAGTCGTACTTCTCATCGACGAGGTCGATCGTGTTGAGGTCGAAACCGAAGCCTTGTTGCTCGAAATCCTCTCCGAATACCAAGTCTCAATTCCTGAACTCGGCACAATTGAGGCAAAGCAGATCCCGTTGGTGTTCCTCACCTCAAACAACACGCGTGAGTTGTCCGAAGCGCTGAAACGCCGTTGTTTGTTCCTCCACGTTGACTATCCGTCAATGGAACGTGAGCGCGAGATCGTGCTGGCAAAGGTTCCTGGAGTCACCGAGAGTTTGGCCGAGCAGATCGCCCGGGTCGTTCGGTCGATTCGTTCACTCGATCTGAAGAAGGCCCCAAGCGTCTCAGAGACCCTCGACTGGGCTCGCACCTTGCTGCTCCTCAACATCGAGACCATTGACGAAACTGTGGCAAAAGAGACCTTGCATATCCTCCTCAAGTACCAGACAGATATCGCAAAGGCCGCGAAGGACCTTTCGGTCGACGAGTGAGGGTTCGTTTATGAGCGCCACCGAAACCCGGTCGATGCTCGACCTGTTGAATGGCTTTGTCATTCAACTTCGCGAGGCTGGCCTCCCCGTCAGTTTGACGGAGAATCTGGACGCAATGGATGCGGTCCAGCACATTCCGATCGAAGACCGAGAGGCGTTCAAATATGCGCTCGGTGCAACGCTCATCAAGAACCAAGCGCATTGGCGTTCGTTCGAAACCGTCTTTGAGGTGTACTTCAGCCTCCGAGGGCCCGAATACAAGTTGGCCAATGCTGACGGTGAATCATCTGAACTTGATGATCTCTGGCGGGAGATGCAAGACGCTTCGCAAGAGGGTGACGGGCGTGGCGGAGCTGGATCGCTCGACGCACTGACACCTGAAGAAATCGCTCACCTGCTGATGCAGGCATTGATGCAGGGTGACCAAGCATTGATGAAGGCCCTTGCGCGCCAGTCGGTTCAGCGTTTTGCGGGCATGGAGCCCGGTCGTCCGGTTGGCGGCACCTACTACCTGTACCGCACTCTTCGTAACCTTGACCTCGATGGAATGCTCTCCAAGATGGTTGATGCCGCCAATCACGGACAAGAAAGTGATGCCGGCCGTCTTGAACAGCGTCTCGAACGCGAAGAGTTTGAGCATCGCATCACCGAATTCAAAGCAGAGGTTGAAGCCGAGATTCGCCGTCGCCTCGTAGAGGATCGCGGTGTCGAAGCAATGGCGAAGACGCTTCGCAAACCACTTCCTGAAGACGTCGAATTTATGCACGCTTCGCGTGAAGAGATGGTGAGCCTTCGTAAGGCACTTCAACCACTGACGCGCAAACTCGCAGCCAAGCTCGCTCGTAAGCGTAAGCATGGGCGCAAGGGCCCACTTGATTTCAGAAATACGGTGCGCCACTCGCTGAGCTATGGCGGTGTTCCGGCGGAACCAAAGTTCAAGTACCCACGGCCAGCAAAGCCAGAACTCATGGTTGTTGCTGACATTTCTGGTTCGGTCGCGGCATTCGCAAGGTTCACGCTGATGCTCGTGTACGCGATTTCGAACCAGTTCTCGAAAGTTCGATCATTCGTCTTTATCGACGGAATCGACGAGGTCACCGACTACTTCAAAGCAACTGAGGACATCACCGAGGCAATCCATCGGGTGAATACCGAAGCAGATGTGGTGTGGGTTGATGGGCACTCTGACTACGGCCATGCGTTTGAAGTGTTTTGGGAGCGTTACGGCAAAGACATCAGTCCGAAAACAACTGTGCTTTTGCTCGGCGACGCCCGAAACAACTACCACGCGAGCCAATCATGGGTGATTAAAGAAATGCGCATGAAAGCTCGTCACGTGTACTGGCTGAACCCAGAGCCAAAGTCGTACTGGAACACCGGTGACTCAATTGTTGGTGAATATGGCAACTTCACCGATGGTGTGTACGAGTGTCGCAATCTTCGCCAACTCGAGGGATTTGTCGAAAAACTCGCGTAATCACATCTCACGTGGGTGAGATCACAAGCGATTGAACCGCTCTGCCGACAGGCCCGTCTTCGTCAAATAGCAGGGCGTCAGACATTCCGATCCCATCTGCATTCCAGTGAGAGACCGCCTCTGACCTGAACCACTCACCGCGAGGCTCGCGATGGAGGTGGATGCTGAGATCGGTATTGAGAAAGCCAAATTCATGTGGTTCTCCATTTCGTGAAATGGCGTTACCGCAGTCCGCGAGCGGGCAGATCCGCTGAAAACCAGATGACGAAGCGTTCGTGAAGATCGGTACTGTCCTCAGCCAGATCGATGTTGGGCCAACTGTGTTGTTCTCGCCTGCCGGGTAGCGAGTTTCAACACCATCGATGAATCCGAGTGACCCGTGACGGGCTGTCTCAAAGACAAATGGCCCCGGCATCGACTCGTTCAGAGAGACCGTCGACGTCGACGTCGTAGGAATTGTTGGTTCTGGCCGACGTGAGGCGAGATGAGCGCTGTGGCCCACGGCAATGAGAACCCCATTGAGGTCTCGTAGCTCGATGACACAAGTTGCAACGGTGCGGCCCGGTTTGGTGACTTCGGCGGTCACCGTGAACCCGGCCATCGGTATTGGTCTCAAGATTTCGGTTGTGAGCCGAACGAGTTGAAGATCGGGGAGCGCCTGCTCTGCCGCCCGCGCAAGGGCTCCGGTGGGGGGACCTGCGTGACAGGAATCTGGATCCCATGGCCCGCGACAAAATGCGGTTGGCCGAAGAATTTCTGAGCCGTCCACTTGAGTCTCGATCTCGATGAAGCCAGTCGGTAAGACAGTCGATGACATATGTAGATCATGGCGGAGAAGTGTCTTGAGCGAAGGGTCGGTGCCCAATAGTTACGCATTAGTGGCAGGATGTCGTTGTGGCAAAGCGGTGGATTGTTGTCGGCGGGGGAGTCGCCGGGTCTGTCGTTGCCGCACGATTAGCGACGGCGGGAGCGGCGGTGACCGTCCTTGAACTCGGTGTTGACGGGTCGACCCCCGACGACCTTCATGAGGCTGCGAGTTTGCCCGGACGGACAATTGAAAGCCTTCTAGTTCGTCGAATCGACAACGGCCCACTCGTCACCTACACGTCTGGGTCTGGGATAGGTGGTGGCTCGTCGATTAATCCCGGCTGGGCGGCACGAACTGGGCCCTTTCATCATCCCCATCAGTTGCCACTTGAAGGTGACGGTCTTCAACGACGTGTATTGAGGGGTGGGTCACGAGTGTCCGTATCTGATGTCTATTTCGGTCAGGTCCCGTCAGGGGTGAGCCTTCATATTCGAACTGGCTCCGCCGTCGAGCGTGTGATGTTCGATAACGGCCTGGCGTGTGGAGTTGAGCTTGGTGATGGGGAAGTGATCGAAGGAGATTTCGTCGTGCTCTGTGCGGGCGCGTTGATGTCACCAGCGTTGCTGCTGAAGTCCGGGATCGATGGTGATGGGGTAGGGCGCGGCCTGCAAGATCATCCAAGTGTTGCACTCAAATACCGCAACGATGACCAGCGCCCTCAGGGCTCGATCCAGATGTATCGAACGGGACAGATTCAAGTCGTTGAGACGGTGATCGGCGATGAATTTTGGGTTGTGCCGGCGTTGATGCGGCCGCAGTCCTCAGGTGCTGTCACGCTCGACTCGGAAAGTTCAGTCGAGATTCAGTTCAGACTTTGTCAATTCGAGCGTGAGCGGGCCGAAATCACTAATTCAGTGAACGAGGTTCATGCAGCCCAGTCGCATTTGGAACCGATTGAGGTTCCTGGCGCAGGTGAAGAGACCGAATGGATCATGCAGCAGATTGCAACGACAACTCCGGTGTATAGCCATGCATCTGGAGGGTGCGCAATGGGGTCGGTGACAGATCGTTGCGGCCGCATGCTCAACATCGACAACCTCTTTGTGGTCGACGCGTCGGTGTTTCCTGCAATTCCATCCGTGAACCCGATGGTCCCAACGGTGCAACTCGCCGAGACCGTTACTGGGCGTTGGATGGCCGAAGGGCTCGTCTCCAACTGACTCGCAACGCAACGACCCAACCCGCAACTACTGCGATCGAAAAGGTGAACCACTGAATCGCGTAGGACAGATGGTTGCCTTCGCTGAGGTCGGGAGCGATCACTGGTTCAGGAATTCCGGGTGCCTCGGGTGGAACCGACGACAGCAGGTCCATGTACACGGGGAGGAGATCCCCTGGAATTTGGGGATCGAGTCGCATGAGATCGATCCGTTGAACCTCTGTGAGCACACCCTCAGTTGGATCCTTGGCGCCAAGTAACGAGCGTTCTTGGCTTGGGTGCAGCCGTCCTGTCACTTCGACGGTGATGCCGGGGAGTTCCGGGTCTTCAACTCCGAGTGGAATGAATCCCCGGCTGACAAGAAGCACTCGTCCATCGTCAAGTTTGAGGGGAACGACGAGGTTGTCGCCAGCGCGGCCATTCTGCGAGCGGTTGACCACCCGAAGTTCGTGCTCTGGGAGGTATGTACCCGAAATAGTGACCGCTCGCCATTCAACTGAACTGGCAAGTGCTTCTGCGCCGTCGCTTTCGATCACCATTCCTTCCGGCACGAGCAAGTCGAGCGAAACCACGGGTTCGTTAAACCGTTGTTCGACGGTGGCGTTAAACGACTGCCGCTCGTCAAGTCGTCTGAGCTGCCACAAGCCAAGACTGAACAGAGCGACACACCCGCACAGCACCAGTAGGTGGAAGGCAATCCACTTCGGGGCAAGAAACATCTTCCGCGTCGGTCGCATCATTGTCGACAGTATCTGGCCGATGCGGCTAGTGCGAGTCTGCGCGACAATGGGAAACGTGACATTTGACCCGGCTGACTTTGCAATTTCGCATCGAGAAAAAATCGAATGGATGCTCGAAACCAACGGTTGGGCGCTTGAAGCGGTTCGCCCGGAGGTGGGCGATCAATCGGCAAGCCCCGCCCATGCGTACTCGATCGGAGTCACAGCTCTTACGGGCTTCCCGGAGATTCTCGTTATCGGTCTCGCTCCGGCAACAGCGAATGATGTGATCAGTGTTGCTGTCGACGCCCTGCGAAATGGCACCGAGATTCCGACCGGTTGCGAACTTGTTGGCCTTCTCGATGGTGAGCAGCGATGCGCCTTTGCTCCGTTGGCTGAAGACCAAGCAACGCAGTGGTGCCCGGCAGTCAGCGAGTACAGCGATTCTCCAGTTCAGGTTGTTCAGATGCTGTACCCCGATCGTCAAGGTTTTCTTCCCTATGAAGCTGGCTACGAGCAACGAATGCGGTACGCACAACCCGTCGTCGGTGCGATGTGAATGAGGTCAACACCCTCCCGGCGCTCATCTTCGATGGAGACTGCGCGTTTTGTACGTCGTCGGCGAAGAAAGCTGAGAGGTGGTTTCGACTGGATCGCGTAGAGCCCTGGCAATTCGCGGATCTTGATGCGCTCGGGCTTTCAGCTGAACAGTGCATGGCTTCACTTCAGTGGGTGAGCCGTGATGGCAGCGTATCCAGTGGACATCTTGCGATCGCAGCAGCAATGAAGAGCAGGGGAGCGATATGGGGAGTTGTCGGGCGAGTGCTGTGCTGGCCCGTCATCACTTGGCTCGGAGCGCTGGTATATCGATGGGTAGCGAACAACCGTTATCGCCTTCCAGGAGGCACAGCCGCCTGCGCTATGCGGGATTCGACTAGTTCTCAGTGACGAGCGGTGCTCGGTCTTTGTATTCGAGCCATTCCCATTCGGCGCCATATGAGTCGAGCAAATCAAGAAATGGCTCAGAGGGAAGAGCCTCAGGCCCGACGACACCAGCTCGGAACCACGTGCCAGATGACATAAGTTCAATGGCGACCGCCGGCATCACTGCCGTCTGCCACACCACCGCTTGGTGGCGGTACTCGCTCATTGACCAGTCGTTATCAACAACGTGGTAGACGTAGACCTCTCGGGGCTCGCCATCAAGACCGAGGCCGCGCACCCACGTGCCAGCACACGTCCGACCACGCATATGATCGCCCAACTCTGCAGGGTCAGGGAGAGCTGCGGCGACAACATCTCGCGGCGAGACCTTTACCCCGCGAACTTCAACCGGTTCTGTTGAGACCAGCTCGAGTTTTTCCAAGGTTTTTAGAACCTGAATGAACTCACGTCCGAGTCCATATTTGAAGGTGACGCGCTCGACATCGATCCACCGTGGAATCAGGATCACTTCTTCGTGCTCAACGTTGACACACTCAATTGGTCCGATGCCCTCAGGGAAAGTGAATACCTCGGGCTCAGAGAACGGTCGCGTCGTGAACCAGCCGCGTTCACGCTCGTAGATGACTGGGGGATTCAGGCATTCTTCGATCGTTGTCCAAATTGAGAACGTTGGAGCGAAGTCGTAGCCATCGACGACGAGATCAGCACCATCTCGAACACCAATCTCTTCGATTTTTGAGAACAGATGATCTGCGGCATAACGCGCAGCGACATCTGAAAACCCCGGCTCAACGCCCATCCCGACGAGCGCCATCAGCCCACGGTTCTTCCACAACGGCGACTGGGCGAATTGGGCATCACCAAGACGGCGGCCAGTCTTTTCGTAGGGCTTTGTCGGATGTGGCTCTGAGAGGTGCATTGCCATGTCGACGTAATGTGCCCCGGCGGCAAATGCCCCTTGAAAGATGGGAGGGTTCAATCGCGGATCGCACGCATTGAGTACAACATCGACGTCGTGTTTGCGAGCCAACGCTGCAACGGCAGTGTCATTGGATGCATCAATCTGCTCGGCATGAAGTCGCGTCTGTTGGGTGGCGTCAAGTTCGCCTGAATCGATCGCCTCGTCGACAGCTCGTTGAGCCCGTTCAACATCGACATCTGCAACAACAAGGTGTGTAAAAGCATCGCGACGGGCTGTGATCGAGATGAATGCTGAACCAACCCCACCGGCGCCAATGACGAGTACTCGCATCGGCGTACATTACCCGTGCGGTCACGAACTAATACTGCTAACGTTCTAAGTGCATTTAGAGCGGTCGGAGTCGCAAGGCTCCCGGCCCGGCAACCTGGGTTCGCCCCCAAGGTGCTTGCACGTACGTGCGATGCGGTCGGATAACCGGCAAACCGGCGCCGATTCGCTCAGATGCACTGTGTTGTTGTGTTGTCGAGAAGCGAGGAGGTGAACAGAGTGAGCAACGAACTGCCGGCATCTGGCGCGTGGACTGAAGGTGACCCGGTTGGCCGACGCAAGTTCTTCACCTTTGCAGGAGATCGCCCCTTCGCGCTCGATTCGGGTTCCGTGCTGTCTTCTGTGACGCTTGCATATGAGACGTGGGGTGAACTCAACAGTGACGCGTCGAACGCGATTTTGATCTGCCACGCGTGGACTGGTGATTCCCATGCGTCGGGTCGGGCAGAGCAAGGGCATCCAGCGCCTGGGTGGTGGGATGCACTTATTGGCCCCGGTTTAGCAATCGACACGAATGAATTTTTTGTCGTCTGCTCGAATGTTTTGGGTGGGTGTCAGGGATCTACCGGTCCTGCGTCACCAAATCCCGACAGCGCAGATGGATCCCCTTACGGACCTGAATTCCCGGTGGTGACGATAAGAGACATGGTGCGAGCCCAAGAACGCCTGTCGCGGCACCTCGGCGTTGAGCGTTGGGCCTCTGTTATCGGTGGGTCAATGGGCGGCATGCAGGTGCTCGAGTGGGC
>JALRDI010000043.1 GCA_023257035.1 Ilumatobacteraceae bacterium
ATCAACAGGCCTTCCAAAGGGTGTCATCACCACCCACAAGATGCTGTGCGCAAATCAAGAGTCGATCTTTGCGGGTTGGCCGTATCTCGATCATGAACCTCCGGTGATTTGTGACTGGCTTCCGTGGAGCCACACATTCGGAGCGAACCACAACCTCAACATCGTGCTCCGCAACGGCGGAACCATGTACATCGATGGCGGGCGCCCGACTCCTGACAGGTTGCATATCACTGTCGCAAACCTCGTCGATGTGCAGCCAACGATGGCGTTCAATGTGCCGGCCGGGTGGGCCAGGTTGGTTGAGGCACTCGAAGGTGCACCTGAACATGCCGCAGCGTTCTTCGAAAACCTACGAGTCGCGTTCTACGCAGGTTCTGCATTGTCGAACGACATTTGGGATCGCTTGACCGCTCTTATTGACGAGCACGCTCCAGCCCAGGTATCGATGGCTGCCGGCTGGGGTATGACCGAAACCGGTCCGGCATCTGTTGCAGTGCACATGGATCTCGATGGGCCGGGAATTGTGGGCACACCACTTGCGGGTGTGACGGTGAAGTTGCTTCCTGCGGGATCGAAAACCGAGCTGAGGGTTGCTGGGCCAAGCATCACCCCAGGGTTTTTGAACGACGATGAGCGAACGAAGCTTGCGTTTGACGATGAGGGGTTTCTGATTACCGGTGACGCGGTGAAGCTTGCCGATGATGCCAACCCCAACAAGGGCATCGTCTTCGATGGCCGTATTGCTGAAGACTTCAAGTTGTCAACCGGTACGTGGGTGTCAGCTGGAACGCTCCGCACGCAAGTTGTGGCCGCGTGCTCGCCCTATGTGCTCGATGCAGTGGTCACCGGGCACGACGAAGATTGGATCGGCCTCATCATCTGGTTGACGCCAGGCCAGAGTGATTCGCCAGAAGTTCGGGCAGCCATATCATCGGCGCTGGTCGCACATAACAGCGCCGGAGGAGGATCATCAACCCGTATCGCTCGAGTTGCGATCGAATCTGCAATGCCGTCGATCGACGCCGGGGAGATGACCGACAAGGGGTACATCAACCAGCGGGCTGTGCTCGATAATCGGGCCGTCACCGTTGAGGCCCTACACGCGACAACGGCCCCAGACCACATCATTGTGATCTGAGGCCGTAACGTCGGGGAGTTTTCTCAGGCGCTAAGAGCAGCCTCGATTGCATCGATGACAATCTGGTCATCAACAGTCGTGTTGGGGGAGAAGCGGTCGACAACGGTGCCGTCTTTACCAATGAGGAATTTTTCGAAGTTCCAGAGCACCTCAGGTGGATCAGTTGTCTCGATGTCGAATCCATGCAACCGCTCACGGTGGGCTTCGTGGTTGCCGCTGGCGTCGGGACGCTGAGAGATCATCTCTGAGTAGAGGGCATGACGACCCTCGCCGCTGACGACAATCTTCGAGAACATGGGGAAGGTGACATCGAAGCTGGTCTTGCAGAATTCAGCGATCTCTTCATTGCTGCCTGGCTCTTGGCCCAAGAAGTCGTTTGCGGGGAATCCGCACACGGCGAGGCCTCGGCCTGAATACGAGCGATGAAGTGCCTCAAGTGCCTCATACTGCGGGGTAAGGCCGCACTTTGAGGCGACGTTGACGACGAGGAGAACCTCGGCATCGATTGCGCCAAGGGTGGTCTCTTCGCCAGAAATGGTGTTGACAGGGATGTCCTTGAGTGTGCTCACGACGCTTACAACAGCCCGAATTGTCAACAAATTCCCCGTTCAAAAAGAAAATCTTGAAGAGACTTATTCCGACTGGTGCTGAGCGACGTTCAGCCCCGGCAGACCACGCAGAATTCGCCACCATCTGGGTCTGCCATGACAGTCGCTCGCATCCCCATATGGCCTGAACCCTCGGCAGGAACGAGCACCGTTGCTCCGAGTTCGACGAGCGCATCGACAGATGCGGCGTCATCTGAGACGAACAGATCGATGTGGAGACGGTGCTTCGCAGTCTTGCCCTCAGGCACTCGTTGAATCGTCAGGTGGTTTAGTGGCCTCCCCGCAGGGCTATCTGACAGCGTGATGTACGGATTGCCGTCACCCTCTCGGCGACGGAACCCGAGCGCGGCTTGCCAAAAGTCGGCAGTACGTTCTGGGTCGTTTGAATCGAGAGTGACGCCGACTGCTCGTAACTGATGTGGCTGGCTATCCATTCTTCAACGGTACTGCCTGCGAGTGCACCGCTGAAGAACGGACGTCAGAACCTTATGTTGACTCAGCCATTCGTTTCGCAACTTGAGCCTGGACATCGCCGACAGGCTGAATTCTTGCGGTCCCTGCGGCGAGAATTGGTCGGAGACCTTCGACAAGATCGTCATAACTGTCGGTTTCGACGACGAAGAAGAAGTCGTGGCCAGGCGGGTCAACCCATGCACCGATAACGGTAACCCCGTGGTCGTTAAGTGCTGGCAGAACCGACCCAAATGTTGCTCCGACGGCTTCGGGGCTATTCGCAGGGCATGTGTTCTCGTCATGATGATGATGAATGTGAAAGATCATGAAGTCTCAACTCGTCATCAGTTTCATCATGTCCTCAGTGGACACAAACGGGCCAGAGGACTCAACTTCAAACAACTGCTCGGCTGCGAGGCGCGCGATGACCCGGGTTGATGACTCAACGTCTGGGTATGTATTGACATTGATGAACTTGCCGATGCCCGCCGCAAAGCCTCCGATGAGGGTCTCTGCATTCCCTTCGCCGAGAATTTCGAATTGACGAGTGATGAGGGCATTCCATTCTTCGGAACCCATTACGACCCCGTCGTAGGCGCGACCGGGTCTCCCGATCGAAAACGATGTGTAACTCATGACGGACTCCTATTTGTAAATAGTGATGACGTGAATAACGGTGATGAGCGCCGTGAAGGTGGCATTCGTCGCCCGGTAGAACTGGAATTGAGCAGGATTCTTGGTCGCAACGCCGATGGGTGTCGCTGCCATGTCTTCTGGCATCGACTTATTCAGCATGATGTACGCCTGCTGGGCAGCGTCGAAGGACAGCAGGCCGAACAAACCGATACCGATCGCTGAGATCGTCAACAACAAGTTGACGTCGTCACCCCTGCCGAACACGATGATCGCGGTGATCGCAGAGACTGCGACGAAGTACGTCAGCTGAGAAGACCGAAGGCGGTCAGAGATTTGCTTGCCAAGTTCTAAATATGTTGATTCGTTCATTAGGTATTCCTTTGTTCTTGTGGTTACAGGGTGACTTCGGCGAGAACGTCAAGGTCGGTGAATTGCACATCGCCGACCTTCGCTGAGAATTCAGCTGCAGCGTTCTGTGTGATGTCAAGTTGGTTGTTGAGCTCGGCTTCTTCGGGTGAATCGAAAAAGACGATTTGGATGATTTTTCCGGGTCGGCTCCGATCGGCGCAGACGAGGGCTCGGCGGGCATAGGAGACACCCTTGCCCTCCTCCGCGTACTTATTCATCAGCTCAACCGCTTCGGTGGAGTCCATGTCGAACTCCATGATTTGTGCGTATGTCATGTGCTGGACGTCCCGCGTCAGAGCATGTCGCGGCCAATGATTCGGCCGAGAACCTGTGCGCCGGAATCAGCCATGATTTGCATCGTCTTTGGATCAGCAAACATCTTGTTTGAGGCGGCCAGCAGGCTGTCGAGAGAATCTGTCCACGTGACGGCTGTTGCATTGAACGGCGATGGCCCCGATGCGACCGACATGAGCCAGGTGAGGCCGTTTGCGCCCTCATTGATGTGCGACCAGTTGTGGTCCATGTTGGCTTCCATCGTGGTGTCGTCGAGTGGACGGCCCGTCATGTAGAGGATCGTTCCGTACTGGCCACTTCGTTCACCGCGCTCTGACTGCACCCTGAAAAGATTCCGTCGGACCACCTGCACCTGTGTGGCCTGCATCATTCCGACGATTTCGCTGTCGGCGTAGAGACCTGCTTGACCAGCCATTGCTGCATCAACGGAGTCATATTCGAAACCGACGACGCACATTCCCGACAACTCTCCACCCATTACAACTTCAGTTGAAGAGAAAGACTTAACACCAAGTTTCTCGAGATTCCCCGGAATCCAGGTTTTTCCCGCCTCAGCAAAGCCTGCTTTATCTGAAATTTGGGCAAGAACAGAATAGATATATGACATAATTTCCCCCTTTATTTGGACTACGAACTACGTCAAAAGAAGCTCGTTATCATGACCTTAACGCATCTCGGAAAAGGCAAAATCATAAAAAAGTCAAAGAATTGCGTCGCTTCTAGTACAAAAATTCGAATCTCTTTTGCTGATCAAGCAGCATAAAAATGCTTATAAGTTCCGGATATCGGAAGAATGTCATATCAACTATGTACCGATCAGGCCTGTAGCAACAGCGCTTACTGTTGAAGATTTCTTCTGTCTAAAGGTGGCTCAGGGCGCCATGCCGCTGAAAAACGTTCGGTTCGCCTAGTGTCGACCTGTGAGTGAATCCCCCCAAGTAGAGCTTCCTCGTCGAGCGAAAGTCATCATCACGATTGCGGTTGTGATGTCGTCGACGTGTGTGGCGCAGTCCTTCGGACGGTTCACCTGGGGGGTTGCACTTCCCGGTGCTCGCGATGAGCTACTCGATGGTTCAAACACGCTTGCTGGATTCTTCGGCACCGTGAATGTGACTGCGTACCTTTTGGGAACATTGTTTGTGTCGTGGGCGTCGTCGAAGATGACGCTGGTGCAGCTAGTGAGATTCGGCCTCACAATCTCGACGGTTTCTCTCGGTGCAGCTGCATTTTCAAACTCGGCCGCTGTCCTTGGTATCGCGTTGTTCTTCATGGGTCTCGGTGGGGCAATCATCTGGATCCCGGCCCCTGCAATTGGGGCTCGAGTATTCCCTCCGGCTCGAGCTGGGGTTGCAGTGGGCCTAGTCGGGTCAGGCATCGGCATTGGCATTGTGTTCGCTGGCCAACTCGCATCATTTCTCGGTCGAACCCGTGAGGCGGTCGATGTATGGCAATTGGTCTACAAAATTGAATTCACGATTGCCATCTTCGTGCTCGCCGGAACGCTGCTTGTGTTGAGATCTCAAGGGCAACGCCCTGCGGCGGCGGGTGGCTTCGGCGGGTTTGGAGCGCTACGAACCGTTCGGGCTTGGGTGCCGACGACGGTTGCGTACACGGCCTATGGCTTTGCCTACATCTTGGTGATGGCATTCCTCGTCGCTCGCCTGAAAGATGACTCTGGTTTCTCACCATCTGAGGCCGCGCTGATGTTCTCACTCGTCGGGCTAGCCGCAGCCTTCGGTGGGGTTTCGCTCGGAGCACTCTCCGATCGAATTGGTCGGCGTATCACATTGATGGGTGCGTTCACGATGTACGCATCGTGCGGGCTGCTGGTGCTGACTGGCAAACAGCCGATTGTCGCGATTGCATCACTGGGTATTGGCCTCGCATTCTCAGGTGGGCCAGCGCTCATCACCGGGCACATCGTCGCTCACACCGATGGCAGCACCTACGGCCCAGCCTTTGCCGCAGCGACGCTCTCGTTCGGTGTCGCTCAGATGATCTCGCCACAAATTGGCGGTCTCATCGCCGACACGACGGGCAGTTTCACGTTGGTGTTCGTGCTGTCAGCAACGATCTCTATGGTTGGCGCGGCCGCAGCGAGTCGACTCCCTCGTCACGGAACCTGAGCTGTGACTCAAGCGGCTCAGATGCTGCGTTCAGCTGCTGCCCAATATTGAGCTCGAATCACTTTCTTGTCGGGCTTTCCAACAGCAGTGAGTGGCAGGGCATCAACGAACTCGACAGTTTTAGGCGTGTAGATCGCCCCCTTGCGATCACGAACAAGCGCCCGCAATTCTTCCGGGTCGCATTGGGTGTCAGGCTTCAGCACGACGACTGCGGTAACTGCTTCACCCCACTTTTCATCGGGTGCTCCAATCACAGCTACCGATGACACGGCAGTGTGCTCGCTGATGACATCTTCGATCTCGCGGGGGAAGACGTTGAATCCGCCAGAGACAATCATGTCCTTTTTGCGGTCAACGAGCGTGATGAACCCGTCATCTCCTCGAACCCCGATATCGCCAGTGTGGAGCCATCCTCCAGCGAGTGTCTCGGCGGTGAGTTCCGGTTGACGCCAGTAGCCATCCATCACCGATGCCCCTTGCACGCATACCTCTCCGGGGGTTCCGTCGGGTACCGGGTTATTGTCGTCATCCATGATCTCAACGCGAACGCCAGGCAGGGGAGTTCCGCACGAGCTGAGCCGTTTTAGGTCATTTGGGTCGTGGTCAGCCCGCGCCATCGATGTGGTGAGGCCAACGCACTCGGTCTGTCCGTAAAGTTGGCAGAACACCGGCCCAATTCGGTGGATCGCTTCAGCGAGTCGTGTCGGCGACATTGGTGAGGCTCCGTACATGACGGTGTGAAGACTTGAGAGGTCTGTGGTCTCGAGCGCCGGATGATCCAAGATTGCGTAAATCATCGTTGGAACGATGAGCGACAGTGTGATCTTGTCTCGCTCAACGGTTTCGAGCCAGTCAGTTGGGCTGAAACTGCGGAGCAATGTCACCGATCCGCCGGTGATCAGGCTGGGAACGACAAGCATTCCTGCCGCATGAGAGATCGGAGCAACCGCGAGATAACGGCGATCAAGAGGGAGGTCCCACCCAACTGATGTTGAGTAGACGGTTTGGGCAACTGCTCGCTCAGACAGCATTGCGGCTTTCGGAACGCCGGTTGTGCCGCCGGTATACACCAGCCAGGCGAGGTCGTCGGGGGAGCGTGACCCGAACTGCAATTCGACTGGCTCCGCTGCAGCGAGTTCTGCGTGCAGGTCGACGACCCCATCGACTGGTCCGAATGAAAACACGTCTTCAACGCTGGGACATGCCTCCTTGAGCGCAACTGCTCGTTCGGCATAGGCAGGGTCAACGAAGACAAACCGCAACTCGGCCTCGTTGCACGCGTATTTGTGATCTTCGAATGAGCCCATCGGGTGGAGGGCGGTGTATCGGCCGCCTGCAAATAGCGGGGCTGATTGCACATAGAACACCTCAGGTCGGTTCGGCGACAGGACTCCTACACCATCGCCGGGTTTGAAGCCACGACCCCAGAGCATTTGCACGAATCGTGAGAGCGCTTCTTCAACGTCAGCATTGGTCAACGTTTCGCCTTCGTATCTGAAGGCGTCTTTATCGCGATGGCGACGCAACCCAGTGAGGATGAGGTCGCAGAATGTGGTTGGGTCTTGCAGGCCTGCCATGTACTCACGTTAGTTCAGCGGCATGAATTCGTCAGAGAGGACGAAGGAGATTGCCGTTGTGATTACGGCGTGACGACGAGACGGCCAGTCACCGTGCGGCTTTCAAGTGCGGCCAGCGCGTCGCCGCGGGCCAGCATGCGGTAGGTGGGCGCATCGTCCATGGGGACGGCCTCGATGTCGAGGTCCTCACCCGTGGTGTCGCGCACCAGCCGCAGGGCGTCCTGGATGATGTCCAGGTTGCGCAGGCCCAGGAAGTCCATCTTCAGCAGGCCGAGCGCCTCGACGTCGTGGTCGGGAACCTGGGTGACCACGGCCCCCTGGTCGTCCACCCGCACCGGCAGGTAGTCGGTCACCGCGCCCGGCGCGATGACGACGCCGGCGGCGTGCACGCCCTCGTTGCGGACCAGGCCCTCCAGCGGACGCGCGACCTCCACGATGCGGCGCGCCGCCTCGTCGGTCTCCATCGCGGACGCGAGTTCGCCGCCGGGTGCGGCGGCCTCGTCCAGCTTGATGCCCAGCTTGTCGGGCACCAACTTGGCGATGCGGTCCACCTGGCCGTAGGAGACACCCAGCACACGACCTGAATCGCGCACCACGGCGCGCGCCAGCAACTTGCCGAAGGTGCCGATGCGCGCCACCGCGTCGGCCCCGTACTTCTGGGTGACGTACGCCACCACGCGATCGCGGCCA
>JALRDI010000083.1 GCA_023257035.1 Ilumatobacteraceae bacterium
ATGCCACTCACGGGTGATCTCACTCGCCTTGGGTGTATACGTCTTCATCACGTCAAATTCCAGTCATTTCTTTGCGATTTATCGGTGGGAGTCATGTCCACTGAACCCTGAGAGGATAGGGGCATTGCGGGTACTTCCCCAACTCTCACTGCGCGCTGTCTCGCGGTGATGTTTTGTCGTAGCCGACGTTCATCAGCACAAGCCCTTGAGGTGGCGCTACTCGTCCCGCCTGCTGGCGATCCTTCGCCTCCAAGATTTCTGCCATATCAGACGGTTGAAATCTTCCGAGACCCACGTCGACCATGGTGCCAACTAGCGATCGAACCATCTGGTGGCAGAAGGCGAGTCCTGTGATGTCAAACGTCAGCAACTGTTCAGGATTGGCGGTGTTCCACTCTGCCGAAAGGACAGTGCGAACAAGTGACATCGGGGAACCATCTGGTGCCGGGTCAGGCGCTCGACAGAACGACGAGAAATCGTGTTGGCCAATGACTGCGCCTGCGGCTTCATTCATATGACCGATATCAAGGGGCCGAGGAACATGCCAAGTGAGGTCACCGAGTAGCGGATTTCCGCTGAGGGAATTCCAGACGTGGTAGCGATACGAACGAGATGATGCCGAGAATCGTGCACTGAAATCTGCTTCAGCCCATTCTCCCGACCGCACAGCAATATCCGGCCCACACATTCGGGAGAGCCGATGCGCAAGGTCGTTCGGATCAGCACTGCTTGGGATATCGCACGAGACGACCTGGCCGATGGCGTGAACTCCAGCATCGGTTCGCCCGGCAAGAGTGAGTTCGATCGGTGTCCCAAAGATCTGCTCACAGGCCGCCCTGAGATCGCCGATAACGGTCCGAACTCCGGGACTTTCTGCTGCACCGCGAAATGCGGTACCCCGGTAAGAAACGACAAACCGGGCCCGACGGAAGTCGGACCCGGTCGTCATCGTTCTACGAGGGTGATCAGACGAGCTCGATGCGCGCCATGTCGGCGTTATCGCCTGACCTGGTGCCGAGCTTCAGAATGCGGGTGTAGCCGCCATTGCGCTCGATGTACCGAGGAGCAACTTCGTTGACGAGCTTGTGCGTCATCTCACGATCACCGAGGTAACCCTGGATCTGACGAATCCGATGTACTCGCATCGGGCTGTCATCTTGGGCCTTCTTTGCCTTGGTGATGAGCTTCTCTGCAATTGGACGCAATGCTTTGGCCTTGGCCTCAGTGGTCGTAATGCCCTCAGCCGCAAACAATGATGCAGCAAGGTTGGCCATCATCAAACGCTGATGGGCCGCGTCGCCACCAAATCGGCGGGCGCGTCGTGGTGTTCCAGGCATGTCAGTTCTCCGTTGTTCTCAGAAATCTCAAGGGCGAAGAGAGAGGCCACGCTCATCGAGTTTTTCGATGACTTCGTCGAGGCTCTTCTGGCCAAAATTGGTGATGTTGAGCAGGTCATCGTGGGTCTTCATAAGAAGTTCGCCAACGGTGTTGACCTGTGCACGCTTCAAGCAGTTGCGTGGGCGCTCAGAAAGGTCGAGGTCTTCAATTGGAAGATCAAGGTCAGGTGAGGAGCTGGCGGTGTCTGGCTCTTCGGTGAGCGCAAGACCCTTCGGCTCGTCGCTGAGTTCGGCAACAAGTGCGACGATGGTGCGCAGTGTTTCGCCTGCTGATGCCATTGCTTCACTTGGGCTGGTTGAACCATCAGTGGTGACGTCGAGCACCAAACGATCGTGGTCAGTTGACTGGCCGACGCGGGTTGGCTCAACTGCAAAGCTCACTCGGCGAACTGGCGAGAAAATTGCGTCGATTGGCATGTTGCCAATGACTGGATTCTCGATGTCGCGCTGGCTGCTGGCGTAGCCATTACCACGCTCGACCGTGAGGTCGATAGCGAGGCGGGCCTTGCCGTTGAGCGTTGCGAGATGGAGGTCGCCATTCAGGATGCTGACGTCTGCGGGACAATCGATGTCGCCTGCAGTGACTGATCCTGGGCCCTTTGCATCGAGGCGAAGCGTGACCGCCTCTTCTGCATCTGAGCGAATGACGATGTCTTTCAGGTTGAGAATGATGTCGGTGACATCTTCGACCACACCGTTGATCGTGTCGAACTCATGGAGAGCATCGTCGAAACGAACCATGGTGATTGCTGCACCTGGTACCGAGGACAGGAGCGTGCGACGGAGCGAGTTTCCGAGGGTATGGCCAAAGCCAGGCTCGAGCGGCTCGATGACGAACTGCTGACGTTCGCCGTTGCCGTCGGAGACGACCTCGCCGAGGGCTTCCACTGAGGGGCGCTGCATGACAAGCATGTCTACCGATTCCTTTCCTAGAACGATTACTTGGAGTAAAGCTCAACGATGAGCGATTCGCGGAC
>JALRDI010000216.1 GCA_023257035.1 Ilumatobacteraceae bacterium
CTTCTCCCGCCAATACGCATGCGCGAGGACTTCTTCGATCGCTTTGGCTTCGCTGTAGGACCATCGCGTCTTTAGCGGCGATCCGAGGATGCGATCGTCCTCCTCGTTCAGGGCATCGGAGGTGTTCTTCCCGTAGATCTCGCTGAGGCCAAAGACATCTTCAAGACCGCATTCGGCAGAAAGCTTGACGATTTCTTCAAGGAACTCCATCGCCTCTTCTTCAGTTGACGGTTCACCCGAGGTCAACAACTCGACAATGCCGCTATCGCTCGTCATCAAACACGACGCCTGCTCAGGAGTGATGTCGAGTTCAGCAGCAAGGTCAGCGACAGCGGCTTCGGGAGCACAGTCAAGCAATGTCTGGGCGATGAGCATTCCCGACCCAGACACGGCATCGGCCAGCACCTCGTCGTCAGCAAGCATTGCGTCAACCAGACAGGTGAAATCTTCTTGAGAGAAGTTGTCGAGTCCGCTGTCACCGCCAGAGATGAGTTCAACGGCTGCTTTTCCATCGCAACCGAGCAGCACACGCATCAACGCAAGCTGTACTGGAGGTGACTCATCGCCGGCGATCAGTGCGTCACCGAGACTGTCGTCTTTCGAAATCTCATTCAACATGCAGATCTGGTTGTCGCTGGAGAGACCTTGAAATGCCCCCTCGGCAAGAGTGGCGGATGAACGAAGATCGGCAATCCGATCGGTTGAAACCTCCGCACTCGCATCTGAATCGGCGGTGTCAGCCGACTCTTCGGTTGATGAACCTCCACATGCGCCTGCAATGAGGGCAAGCAGGGCGGTTAGTCCCGCAACTTTCGACCAAGAAAACGTTCGCACTGTCACGAACCCAGATTACGAAACTTGGGCACTTCGAACTCTGATGGTCAAACCGGCGGCACATTCACCACGGATGACACCGAGTTCAGCGAGTTCAGCGCGCCAGTAGGGATTCGAACCCCAAACCTTCTGATCCGTAGAAAGAGCAACTGCGTCTCCTATCGCTAAAAGGTGTGGCTAAACCTCGACTCTAGACCCTGTTTTGTCGCACGGTGTTCCACCGTGTTCCACTCCTATCGCTGACTGCGCCGCTGACTCCGCCGCATCAGATCCACCAGATATGAACCTCTCGAGACCCGTGGTGATCAGGCTTGGACAGAACGTTCGAATCTCAGACCGATGGCTGACGGAGAGCTCGTATCGCAGTTGCGGCTAGCACGACGTCAAGGACTAGCGGTACAACCCACTCGCCCGGTGATCCGTACCCGTTCGCGTTGCCGTAAACCATGCCTGCAAGGTGTGCAAACAGCAGTGACCCACTCGTGATCAATGCCAACTGATGAAACACCCGACCAGAAACCAGCACGGCGATGCCGATGAGAACAAAGATCAATGTGAAGATCATGTAGCCGATCAAGCGCTCATAAAATTCGTCATGGGCCTGGACGTTCTCTGCCCCCCACCAAATCTCGGCCGTATCGGCCGCCCACAGTGAACTAACCAACCCTCCAAACACGCCGTTGGCGACGATCACTACCCAGAACCAAACCTTCACATTGAGAACTTTGCTCATGGCTTCCCCCTATTGCATTTGTAGACAGGCGAGAATTTAACACCAGCCAAGCTTGCATGAGGTGATAGTTGGCTGGCTCTGCGAGGTTCTTGCTAGACAACACAACGGAAACAGAGCATCTGCCATCACCGTTTCTAGATCCCCGAAATCTGGAGGGCTTACTTGCCCACGCGTCGCTGACTGTCCGGGATAGAACTGATCAAGATGAGGTTCACACGGCTTATGACCGTTGTATTTCCTCAGCGCGCCAGTAGGGATTCGAACCCCAAACCTTCTGATCCGTAGTCAGATGCT
>JALRDI010000283.1 GCA_023257035.1 Ilumatobacteraceae bacterium
GTTGGCGACAGCATTCAGATGTCGATTGGTCAGGGGCTTTTGTCAGCGAGCCCTTTGCAGCTCAATCAGGGGTACAGCGTGTTGGCCAGCGGTGGTCTTGTGATTCAGCCAACTCTGATCGCTGCCATTTTTGAACCCGGAACGCCAGACGGCCGGCCGGGTTACGCCAGTGTGCACGAGGGGACTGTCCATCAACTCAGCGAAGCACCAATTATCCAGCGTGATCTCGAGATTGATGAGGAGTTGTTGGAGCCGATCATTACGGGATTAACTCGTGTGGTGACCACAGGCGCAGGAACCGTGGGAACCGACATTCCGTATCACTCGACAACTGGTGAGAAGTTGTTCTTCGATTATCCCGACGAAGCGATCCCTGTTGCAGGTAAGACCGGCACCGCGCAGGGCAAAGGCAATTACCCCTGGAATGACTCCTCGGCGTTTACCGCCTTTTCTCTCGACGATGCCGACCCATATGTCGTAACTGCGTACTTGGAGAAAGCCGGTTACGGGTCTCAGGCGGCAGCACCAGTGGTGAAATGTGCGTTCATGATGCTCTCAGGCTCGATCCGAAGTGCTCCTGTTCGAGTTTCTGAGCCGCTCGATGAAACATCAACGGTTGCCGCTGAGCCTCAACGCCTTGATGACGTCAGGTGTTTCAACCGTCGCGGCGGGGCGACCGTAGGGTTGATTGAGTAGGTGTGAGATGGCTCGTACATTGATCTCTCGCCGTCCGGATAGTGGATTAGGAAACATCCGCCGTTCGCCCGGTGACCCGAGCAGGAACGTGGACTGGATCCTGTTCATCACCCAGTTTGTTCTCATGGTGGCGGGTTGTTTCGTGGTGTTTTCGGCTTCACGAACACGAATCGAAGGCGATCCGTTTGCCTTCGCAACTCGGCAAGTGGTGTTTGGAATTATCGGTCTTGTTGCGATGGCGTTTGTGATGTCGGTCGATTACGAGGCGCTCAAAGACCGAGCGGTGTCGATGTATGTCGGGACGATCGCGATGCTTGTGCTCTTGCTGTTGCTTGGACTTGCTCAGGGCCGAGATCGAATTTCATTTGACTTTGGACCGTTTAACTTGCAGCCTGCCGAACTTGCAAAGTTCTCAACGATGCTGTCTCTGTCGGCATTTCTCGCCGAAGAGCGAACCGACGAGGTGACGTACCCAAGGTTCTTGGGAGGTCTCATTTTGGTGGGATTCCCTGCAGTGCTCGTCATTATTCAGCCCGACCTCGGTTCTGCATCTGTGCTTGTTGCGCTCGCAATGGGGACGCTTCTTGTTGCCGGAGCTCGACCAAAATACATCGTTGCGGTATCAGTGCTTGCTGTGATGACGGTGTTAGCGGCCTTCATCGCCCGGCTCATTAACGACTATCAAGTTCAACGCTTGAAAGTGTTTCTCGATCAGGAAACAACTGACCCGGCTCTTCAAGATGCGGTGTACCAGGTACGAAATGCAATTCGAGCAGTTGGTACGGGTGGCCTCTGGGGGAAAGGCTGGCTACAGGGTCCGTTAACGAATGGACGCGATATCCCAGTGATGTGGGCTGATTTTCCATTCGCTGCTGTCGCTGAGCAGTTCGGCCTCGTTGGCTGTCTGCTGCTCATTATCTTGTTTATGGTTGCTCTCGCCAGAATTTGGCGGGTAGCGAGCCTTTCAAAGGACATTCTTGGTACGTACATCTGCGCTGGAGTGTTCACGATGGTGTTGTGGCAGATGTTCCAGAACATTGGCATGACACTCGGGATTACCCCGGTTACCGGTCTGCCAATGCCGTTTATCTCTTATGGCGGCTCAAGTTTGATCGTGTATTGCGCAATGTTTGGTCTCGTGCAGAGTGTGTATATGCGACGAATGCGCTAGGCGGGCATTCAGGTTTCTCGCGGTGGCGTCAGATAAACTGAGAGAGTTATGTCCGCCGTCG
>JALRDI010000093.1 GCA_023257035.1 Ilumatobacteraceae bacterium
ATGCTGCGAAGGGGTCTCGACAAACGTGGAATTGAGACCGTTGATCACGACATCTGGTCAGATGCTGAGGCGGCTGCCGTGGTTCGGCAATTCGCGAACGGCAACGAGACTGTTCCAACGGTGGTCATTGGAGAAACTGGCTTTGTCAATCCCTCAGCGAAAGCGGTCGAAGAGTTTCTGACAAATCATGCCCCCCACCTGCTGCCATCCACCTAGGCGCGACGATTAGCCCTTCTCTCCAGCGGAGTGGGTAACTACGCACAGTTGCAACAACGACCCCGGATGTCGAGGTCATGGCCGTCGAGAACGAATCCGTGAGATTGAGCAACTGCATCGAGAGAGCGATCAAGAAGATGTTCGATCTCGGTGGGTAATTCCACATCGATGACGACACCACATCCGGCGCACACCAGGTGGTGATGGTGATGTCCTGTCAATTGCTCATCAAGTTCGTATCTTGCGTGATCGCTGTCGTGAACAATGCGGCGAACCGCCCCTGCCTCAATAAGGACCCCGAGACCTCGATACGCAGAACTCTGCGCAAGCTCCTCTGTGCGGTCTAAGAGTTCAGGCAATGTGAGTGGCCCATCACCGGCAAGCACGTCAACCATTGTTTTCAAGTTCGCGGTGTACACATTGCCCTCGCGCATGAGCAAATGACGAACCGCTTCGTGGAGGCCTTCTCGAGAGCCATTCATGACGATGCTGCCCCACTACCTTCGTGCGATTCACCATGATGATGGTCATGTCCATGATGGTGATGATGTGCCTCAAGGTGGGAAGTTAAGTCGGTTGCTTCTCTGTGAGGATCAGCACCATGGTGGTGATGCTCGTCAACCACCACGGCATCTCCGGCCACCATCCGTCCACCAAATGCCTCTGCAAGAAGTTCGGGTACTAGCACATCCTCTGGCGCACCATCGGCAAGCACACAGCCCGCGAGCAACAGCACTCGATCAGCTCGACGCGCCTCGCCGAGGTGGTGGGTTGTAAACAGCGCCACGCCTCCTTGAGCGGCGTGACCTTCAATGACGTCAAGAATCACCTGTTGGCTTGGTAAGTCAAGACCAGTAATCGGTTCGTCAAGAAGGAGAACATCAGCCTTCGTAGCAACTGCTTTCGCGACGAGGACGCGCTGGCGTTGCCCACCTGAGAGCGCGCCGAAGGAACTCTTCAAGAGGTCAGCCACATCGAGTAGTTCTGCAGCCTCGTCAATGGCCGTTAGGTCTTCTCGACGCATACGTCCTATCCATGACCGGTACCGACCCATCCGAAGCACCTCATCGACCGACAGCGGCATCCACTGGTGATGATGTTGATGTTGGCCAACAAACGCAACTGAGCCGCCAACCTCTACTTCACCGTCGGTTGCTTTCACCAGGCCCGCAATGAGTTTCAGCAATGTGCTCTTTCCGCTGCCATTCGCACCGATGATTGCGACCGGTTCCGAGCGATCAAAGGTGAGATCAGTAGGAGCCAACGCAACGCGAGACCCGAAATGCATACATGTGCCACTCAATCGAATCAGAGGCGCGCCATGGGAGATCTCACCAAGAATTGGAGAAGATGCAGATGCCGTCATAACGAGAACGATGATATCGTATTGAGAATGATTCTCATTCCAAAGCACTCGCGGATAACGTCTATGGTCCTCGCTGCGGGAATGACGTCTGTCTTCACGGTCGGCTGTGCATCGCCGACAGCCTCCGATGGCGAGGAGCAACTCTCGCCAATCCTTGCAACGACAAGTATCTGGGCAGATATCACCTCAGAGGTGCTGTGCGGTGAAGCCGTTCCCTCTCTCATTCCAATCGGCAGCGATCCACACACCTGGGAGCCCTCTATGGCAACCCGCGCCGACGTTGATGCATCGCTCGCAATCATCACAAACGGTCTCGGTCTTGAATCGGGCCTCGATGACATTTTCGATTCAGCCCGAGCCAATGGGATTCAAGTTGTTGAGCTGACCGCTGTCGTTGAACTTCTTCCGACCCTCGCTGCACATGATGACGACGATGAAGGCGACCATAGCGAGGAAGAACACAGCGAGGACGAACACAGCCACTCCGAGTCAGGACTTGACCCTCACGTCTGGCTCGACCCACAACGAGTCATCGACACCATCCCCACGATTGTCGAGGCGGCTGTTGAATCCGGGTTTGATCGCAACGAGATTGAGGTATGTGCCGAGGAATACAGCAACTCTCTTCGCGAACTCGACACAGAGATCAACAACCTGTTCGAATCACTCATGGACTCCGATCGGACCATTGTCACCAATCATGACTCCCTCGGTTATTTTGCTGATCGCTACAACCTCACCGTCATCGGAACTGTGCTTCCAAGTACCGACACCAGCACTGAGGCAAATGCTGCTGACCTTGCAGCCCTCGCTGACCTCATCACGAGCAGTGAAGTGACGACAATTTTCACCGACTCGGAAAGTAGCGATACCGATTCACAAGCACTCGCCGAACGACTCGACATCGACGTCGTTCCCCTGCTGACTTCATCGTTGACATCAGGTAGCGAATCTGGTCGCTCCTACATTGAACTCATGCGGACAAATGCGAACGCCATCCACTCTGCTCTACAGCACTCTGGTCAGCCCTGATGACTTGGTTGATCAATCCATACGAGTGGTGGATTAGCCCTCTCGCCGATCATGCGTTCATGCGAGATGCAGTTCTCGCCGCAAGCCTTGTTGTGATTTGCTCGGCGACTGTCGGCACATGGGTCGTACTTCGAGGTCTTTCATTTCTCGGTGATGCCCTTGCTCACGGTGTGCTCCCAGGAATTGCCATCGCTTGGATTATCGGGGCGAATACTTCTCTCGGAGCACTCATCGCAGCTCTCGCAATGGTCGGCGGAGTCAACCTCGTCAAGTCGTCCTCACCGTTGCCCGATGATGCCTCTATTGGAATCCTCTTCGTCGGATTTCTCTCCCTCGCCGTCGTCATCATGTCGGCCTCAGGAGGATCAGGAGATCTCAACCGATTTCTCTTTGGATCAATCACATCGGTGAATCAGAGCGACATCGTGTCACTCTCCATCGTTGCCGCAGTCACCGTGCTGACGATCGGTGCGCTCCATCGCGCGCTGCTAGTCGGCACATTCGACGTTGATCAAGCAACACTTGCCGGGTTTCGCCCTCGACTCGTGCACCTTGCACTACTCACACTCATCGCTGTCGTCGTCGTTGCATCGTTTGAGACCGTTGGCAGTCTCTTAGTCTTCGCCTTCCTTATTGCTCCTCCCGCAACGGCCTCGCTCTTTTCGCGCCGAGTGAGCAGCATCATGATCTTCGCAATCGTCATTGGAGTTGCAAGTTCATATATCGGCCTCGTGATGAGTTATCACCATCGCAGCGCCGCTTCAGCAACAATGGCCCTCGTCAACATCATCATGTTTTTTACGGGGCTCGTCATTCGCTCCGCAATCACAAAACAACGCACCCGAGCGGCACTTCACTGAGCTCGCTTGCGGGGCGCTCGACATCACATCAGAACAACGAACCCTGATCTTCTTGCCGTCCACGCCGAGGCGCACCGGCCCACGGCATGTGATTCTCCATAAATGCCCACGACGTCCGATGCTCAATCGATGGTCCCCATGCATGTAGACCTGCTCGATGCTGGGCACAGGGGTAACCCTTATTTGAGGCGAAGGCCCAATGCAAATGATGGTTGGCCAGGTCACGCATGTGCCGATCGCGAGTCACCTTCGCAAGCACTGATGCAGCAGCAACGCTCGCGCACTCTCGATCAGCTTTTACTTGCATCACCACCTCCCCCACTACAGGAGAGACGAAGTCCCAGCGCCCATCAACGATCGCAACGTCAACGGCCACTCCCAACGCATCGAATG
>JALRDI010000065.1 GCA_023257035.1 Ilumatobacteraceae bacterium
ATCGGTAGCTGTGCGCGCACCTCGTTGATCCAATCGGCACCCGGGTCGAGCAGAACCAGGTCGGGATCAGGGAAGTAGCGGTAGTCGTCCGCATCTTCCTTCGTGCGAAGTGTGTGCGTACGGCCATCGCCCTCATCCCAGTGTCGAGTCTCTTGGCGAATCTCTTCGCCATCAGAGATCATTGCGACCTGGCGGCGAGCTTCGTAGTCGATCGCTCGCCCAAGTGATCGAACCGAGTTCACATTCTTAATTTCACACCTCGTGCCGAACTCTTCACCCGGACGCCGGACGCTCACATTCGCGTCAACACGCATCGACCCCTCTTCCATACGGGCATCGGAGGCACCAATTTCAACAAGGATTGCTCGGAGTTCGTTGACGTACTGACGAGCTTGCTCAGGAGACCTGATGTCGGGACGACTCACGATTTCAACGAGTGGCACACCGGCTCGGTTGAAGTCGATCAGCGAACCCTCACTTCCATGAATTCGACCAGAACCACCAATGTGAGTGCTCTTGCCAGTGTCTTCTTCGAGATGTGCCCGTTCAACACCGATCACGATTCCATCCGCGATCTCAAGATGCCCGTCGATGTTGAGAGGACGGTCGTATTGCGAGATCTGGTACGCCTTCGGCATGTCCGGGTAGAAGTAGTTCTTGCGGGCAAAGGTGCACGACTGAACCGTGCAGTTGAGAGCAAGCCCAATACGCATTGCAAGCTCCACGGCCTGACGGTTCAGCACCGGAAGGGCTCCGGGAAGCCCAAGCGATACCGGGTCGATATTCGTATTTGGATCATCGCCGAACCGGTTCGGCGAACCCGAGAACAATTTTGTTTTGGTCGCAAGTTCAACGTGCACCTCGAGCCCTACGACCATCTCGAAGCCTTCGTGTGTCCATGCAGCGGTCTCAGACATGCGCACCTCCTGCTGCCCGCTCAAGTTCGGCGGCGACCGCAAACATCGTTGGCTCGCCCATCTCAGGCGCAAGCACCTGAACACCGATTGGCAGATCGTTCTCACCTGAGCCAAAAGGAACGCTCATCGCCGGATGCCCAATGAGGTTTGATGGGATCGTGTACGTATCACATAGGTACATCGCGAGAGGGTCCGAGGTTTTCGACCCAAATGGGAACGCAACACTCGGTGATGCCGGCGTGATGAGCGCATCGACTGACTCATAGGCCTTAGCGAAATCTTGAGCCATTAAGCGGCGAACTTTCAATGCTTTGCCGTAGTAGGCGTCGTAGTAGCCAGCCGAAAGGGCGTACGTGCCGAGCATGATTCGGCGCTTTACCTCTGGGCCGAACCCCTCTCCACGAGTGGCCATGTACATCGAGTTCGTGTCGGCAGCCTCCACGCGAGACCCAAATCGAACCCCGTCGTAGCGAGCAAGATTTGATGATGCCTCAGCAGGAGCGAGGAGGTAGTACGCCGTCAGGCCATAGGTGAACGCAGGAATCGTGACATCAACGATTTCTGCTCCGGCCGCCGCGAGCACTTCGAACGCTCTGTCAACCGACGCCACGACATCAGCATCAGCTCCAGTCGGAAGGTCAACAATTCGGCCAATCCGAAGACCAGCAACACCGCGGTTAAGCGACTCGTCAAGAGAAGGGAACGGCTGAGGAATCGATGTCGAATCGCCAGGGTCGTGACCGGCCATGGCTTCCAGCAACAACGCCGCATCAGCAACGTCGTGTGTGAAGGGCCCAATCTGGTCAAGGCTCGATGCGAATGCGACCAGGCCGAGTCGACTGACTGCCCCATAGGTGGGCTTGACTCCGACGAGACCACACAATGCGGCTGGCTGGCGAATCGAGCCACCGGTGTCTGAGCCAAGGGACATGGCTGCGAACCCTGCGGCAACAGCGGCAGCAGACCCGCCCGAAGACCCACCCGGCACTCGGGTCGTGTCAAGAGGGTTCCGCGTTGGTCCAAACGCCGAGTTCTCCGTGCTTGAACCCATCGCGAATTCATCAAGATTGGTCTTACCGACAAAGACGGCTCCCGCTTCTGCGAGCCTCGACACAACCGTGGCGTCATACGGTGGCCGCCAACCGTCAAGAATCTTTGACGAGCATGTGGTCGGAATTCCTCGCGTGCAGAGGTTGTCCTTCAAGGCGATTGGTACGCCGGCAAGTGGACCGAGCTCTTCTCCCGCTGCGACTCGTTCGTCGATCCGCCGTGCAGATTGAAGTGCTTCATCACGAAGCACGAGGTTGAAGGCATGCACCTCTGCTTCGCGCTCATCGATTCGGCCAAGATGCTCAGTAAGCACGTCGACAGCTGTGGTTTCCCTCGAGGCGACAGCCGCTGCAATCTCTCGTGCACTCCGGAAGCCGCTCATAGCTCGAGCCCCAAAATCGGCGGAACACCGAAGCGTCCATCGGTTGCATCTGGTGCAGCAGCCAGAACTTCGTCATGGTCAAGGGTGTCAAGTGGAGTGTCCTCACGCATGACGTTGACCAGCTCGTATGGCTGCGTCATCGGCTCGACATCGTCAAGGTCAAGCGCATCGATATCAGCAAAATGCGCCAGCATTCCTGCGAGGCGGGTTGTCGCCTCATCGAGTTCGTTATCACTCAATTCGAGTCTTGCCAGTTTCGCAACCCGCTCAACCGCTCGACGATCTATCTGCTCCGACACCCTCTTGAGGCTACCGGTCGTCATTCGTGGCGGTCTGCTGTCGATGCAGTTCTTCGCCTATTGAACGCTGTGAAGATGTCAACACGAGATAGAAAGCCCCACCAATAATGGCAGCGAGCGCTACCCACTGATTCCATCGAAGGCCGCCAAGCACCGATGCGTCATCAATACGTAGGCCCTCGATCCACAAACGGCCAAGCCCGTACCCACCCACGTACAAAGCAAAGAGTCGCGAGCCGGCGAAACGTGGAGATGTGCTGAGACGAACCAGACACAAACTCAATGCGAGTGTCCACAGGCTCTCGTATAAAAACGTTGGGTGAAAGGTGGTGCCTAATTCATACGCCGCTGGCATGTGAGCATCGTCGATTCGTAACGCCCATGGCAACGATGTCGGTCGGCCGAACAGTTCTTGGTTGAACCAGTTTCCCCATCGCCCAACGGCCTGTGCAAGAGGTATGGCGGGAGCAGCTGCATGCAAGGTGTCAGCCGTCGAAATCCCGAATGAACGGGCACGCAGAACGCCAACAACGGTGCCGAGCAACACTCCCCCGGGAATTCCGAGGCCTCCGTGCCACACCTTCGGGATTTCACTTAAGTTGTCAGCAAAACGATCCCATTCGGTGATGACGTGATAGAGGCGAGCGCCGACAAGCCCTGCGCCAACTCCCCACATCCCGATCGACGGAGCAGCATCGACAGTGCCAGGTTTGAGTTGTTCAATACCGACACCAAGGCGTCGAACCGCCAAGATCACACCGATCGCAATGAGTAGGCCATACGCGCGAAGTTCAAGCGGGCCGATTGACAGGCTCGACCATGATGGTGATGGAATTGCGGCGAGAGTGCTCACTGGTCAGAGGTCAGTTCGCAAGCTGCGACATGAATGACAGTGACTGTTCGACGATGAGATCTTTGTCGTAATCCTGGGTAGCAACGTGGTACGACTTCGTCAACCACACATGTTCAACCGAACCGCCATAGGTCGATGCCAAGTGCGCACTATCTGCTGGATCGACGACATGATCTTGCTCAGAGGTGAACAACAGGAGGGGTGCGGTGAGATCGCCCCAGTGTTCGCAACGAGGACGAACCCCTTCGAAGAACATCGAACGCAGTGGGACAAGCGGTGTCCCCTCATACGCAGTCTCGACAACATCAGGATCGGCGATATCAGAACCGATACCGGGAAGGATTGTCATGCCATCCTCGATAAGTTCCTCCACCATCTCGACCTCTTCTGGCGATCGCATGCGAGCAACTGGGTTCACGCAGATGAGTCCGGCAGCAGGGCGGGCACCGCCAACGGCGAGTGTCAGAAGACCACCCATCGACAGGCCGGCTACCACCACTCGTTCACAACGGCTGGCAAGTGAGTCGAAGGCTTGAAGGGCTGCACCGAACCAGTCATCCCATCCGGTCGTCATCATGTCTTCCACTGTTGTGCCATGGCCGGGAAGTCGAGGCATTTCGACGTCAAAGCCGTTCGCCGCAGCGGCCTCCGCCAGAATTCTCACTGACGACGGATTACCGGTAAAACCGTGAAGAACTAGAACACCGGTCGCCGAACCAGCGACATGTGACAGAGGTTCTGCCCCAGGAAGAATCGATGGTGAAGAAGCATTGTCGTTGGCCATCTACACAGTCTGCCGTACTTCCGGCGATGCGAAACCCTTCACCGCATTACGTAACCTTTTAGCCGTGGATCACCCACAACAGCACCCTCAGCACCGCGCCGTTGATGTCTCGTCACTTGCTGCGCTTGCGCCCCTCATCGTCGTTTTGCCGTTCTCGCTGATTTCGCTCCGGCTCATCTGGTTCCCGCTGAATGCCGTCCTCAAGTTGTTCGGACTCTCGCTGACCTTCTGGATACTTCCACTTATTTGGACAGCCGCAGCCGCGACCCGGAAATCGAGCGGCAGCTCCGCCAGTTTGACCTGCCGGTGCCACTGCTGGGAAAGACAGGCACGGCAAACCGCTTTACCAACTCCGCCTTTGCCGGGGTCGTCCCCGGGCCCCATGGCGAGGA
>JALRDI010000081.1 GCA_023257035.1 Ilumatobacteraceae bacterium
GGGTTGATGAATCCTCGTTTCGCCTCAGGAATTATTATTCATTAGAGCACACGAACTCGTGTGCTCGTTTTGCCGCCCTCGGGCGGCCTTTTCAGTTTTCAGGCCGATACTGACAGCAACAAACAAAAGGACGACTCCGATGAGCACCCCAACAACAACTCAACGGCGCAGCATCGAAATTTTCGACACAACGTTGCGCGATGGATTGCAGGTAGAGGGCGTCACCGCAACGGTCGACGACAAACTTGCGATTGCCGAGCAACTCGATTCGCTTGGTGTGCATTTCATTGAAGGCGGATGGCCAGGCGCAAACCCGAAAGACATCGAGTTTTTTGAACGCGCAGCGAAAGAACTGAATCTGTCGACCAGCACCTTCGTCGCCTTTGGCTCGACGCGCCGCCCGCTCGGGAAAGTCGATGACGACCCGACGTTGCGCAATTTGCTCGATGCTGGAACTTCCGCTGTGTGCATCGTTGCGAAGAGCTGGGATTACCACGTCACTGAAGCACTGCAGACCACGCTCGAAGAAGGCGCCGCGATGATTTCAGATTCTGTCGAATATCTCGTTGCAAACGACCGCCGAGTGCTTGTCGACATGGAACATTTTTTCGATGGGTTCAAACGCAACCCGGAATTTTCATTCCGTGCGCTCGAAGCGGCAATCGTCAAAGGCGCAACCCATGTCGTGTTGTGCGACACAAATGGCGGGTCGCTCCCTCACGAGGTTCAAGACATCGTCAGCCAGGTGTATGCGCACATCGGCAATGACGCAACGATCGGAATTCATTGCCACGATGACACCGGATGCGCGGTAGCGAACTCGATGGCAGCGGTACTCGCCGGAGCTGGTCATGTGCAGGGAACGCTCAATGGTCTTGGCGAGCGCACCGGGAATGCGAATCTCACCACGATCATTCCGAATCTCCAACTCAAACAAGAGTTCGACTGCCTTCCAGAAGATCGCCTTGTTCGCCTTACGCCAGTTTCGCATCGCATCGCAGAGACCTTGAATCGCGCAGTGAACCCGCAAGCTCCGTACGTTGGAACCTCGGCTTTTGCACACAAGGCTGGTCTCCACGTGAGTGCTATCGCAAGGGCGCGTGACGCGTACGAACACGTCGACCCTGAACAGGTCGGAAATGGCACACGGTTTGTCGTTTCCGAGATGGCCGGTCGCGCAACCATCCAGATCAAGGCAGAGCAGCTTGGCATCGAACTTGATGGTCCCGCTATTAACCAGGTGATCGATGATCTCAAGCGTCTTGAACACGAGGGTTACCAGTTCGAAGCGGCAGACGCATCACTTGAACTCCTGATGCGTCGAGCGACTGGGTGGGAACAGGATTACTTTGACGTTGAATCAATGCGTGTCATCACCGACGAATCCGCAGATGGCCCGTTCAACACCGAAGCAACCGTCAAGGTGTGGGTGCAAGGAACACGTCACGTTCACACCGCAGAAGGAAACGGGCCTGTGAATGCCATTGACACCGCACTTCGTCGGGCGATCAGTAGCGCGTACCCGCAACTTGAGCAAGTCCACCTCACCGATTACAAGGTTCGGATACTTGATGGTGGCGAAGCAACGGGCGCAGTCACTCGAGTGCTGATTAGCGCAAGCGACGGACGTACAGATTGGACAACCATCGGTGTCAGCCCGAACATCATCGAAGCGTCCTGGCGTGCCTTGTCTGAAAGCATCGTCTACGGCCTTCTTCGCGG
>JALRDI010000290.1 GCA_023257035.1 Ilumatobacteraceae bacterium
GTTCCGCCGCTCCAGTCAGTGACTGCGACCGCAGCACGAGCAATGGCCTCGTCAACGTCACGTCGAGCCAGTTCGCGGGTGATCCGGGTGAGTCGTGTGCCCAATGCAAATCCTTCAACACGTTGACGCCCAGCGACTGCGGCATGGGCAAACCTGATGAGTGCACGTGCGTACGGCTCCATTGAGCCACTCACATCGAGCAGCAGCACGAGACGACGAGGTCGTGATGACCGACGACGGAAGTGTTGACGAATTGGCTCGCCATCGGCGGCAAGTGCTGAGCGCACGGTACGGCGCAGATCAAGTCGGGTGCCCGACTTGTTTGATGCTGTCATGCGGAGAGAGCGTCGAGGCGAACCAACAAAACGGAGTTGTCGCATGAGTCGCTGCGATTCGGCAAGTTCTTCTTCGGTCCAATCGGCGAAATCTTTCTCGCGCAAAATTTCGGCAGAAGAAAAACGCAGTTCGATCGGTGGTGGCTCAATGGGGTCGGCGTCGCTGTCTTCGCCAGATTCGTCATCGCCGCTGTCATCGGTGTCCATCGCCAGTGTGAACTCTTCGGTGAGCGATGAAGTGAGTTCACCAGCTCCAGCAGCAAACCAGAACCGTTGAAAGACATCGTCGTAGGTTTCGATGTCTTCGGGTCGTGTGATGAGGCATGAGCGCCCGCTCCAATAGACACCTGATTCGTTGTCGATACCCAGTGCGGAGAGTGCGTCGACGTATCCAATGGTGCTGCTCGTTGGAACGATCAGTCCGGCTGAGCGCAATGCGTCAACAAATGCGACCGCGAGCCCAGCAGAAAGACGAGCCGGCTCTGTTGTCGACATTTATGACCGGCTTGCGTGTTCGATAACCGAGTCAAGACCTGCAGAGTTCACGCGTTCGGCATCTTCTCGGTACTTCACCACTGTGCCGAGTGTCGAAGAAATAGCCCCTGTCGTCAGATTGATGGCGCCAAGGCGCTGGAGCGCTGTTGCCCAGTCGATGGTCTCAGCGATACCAGGAGGTTTGTAGAGATCAAGGCTGCGAATGAATTCGACTGCCTGCGCCACCTCTGTCGCAAGTGTTGGGGCAATTTCTGGAACTCGTAAACGCACGATTTCGACCTCTCGGTCGACCTCGGGGTGCTCGACCCAATGGTAGAGGCATCGACGTTTCAAGGCGTCGTGCACATCTCGGGTTCGGTTCGATGTGAGAATCACGAGCGGTGGCTGGTCGGCGCGAAACGTTCCAATTTCTGGAACGGTGATTTGGTAGTCCGAGAGAATTTCGAGCAGGTACGCCTCGAACTCATCATCGGCACGATCAATTTCATCGATGAGAAGCACCGGTGGAATTTCGCTGCCCCCGGCGATGGCTTGCAGCAAGGGTCGACGAATAAGAAAGCGCTCGTCGTAGAGCTCGGCCTCTAAGGCCTCAGTTGTCTGGCTAGATGACTCGCCAGTTGCTTCGGCTGCGCGCAGGTGAAGAAGTTGACGTGCGTAGTCCCAGTCGTAGACAGCCTGTGCAGCATCGATTCCCTCGTAGCACTGCAATCTGATGAGGTTGCCGCCTGTCCATAAGGCAAGCGCTTTAGCGAGTTCGGTCTTGCCGACTCCAGCGTCACCCTCCAACATCAGTGGACGGCGCAGTTCCATCGCCAAAAAGACGGCTGTCGACAATCCTTCATCGGCGAGATAGCCGACGGACGAGAGGGCGTTGCGAACGTCGTCTGGAGTCACGCTGTCAGGCTAGTTGGGTGAACCCGTCCCGGCATCTTGTGTGATTATGAGTCGAAGCCGAGACCGACTCGGTCAAGGGCTTTCAACCAGAGATTGCGGCGACCTGTTTTGTCCTCGCGGTCAAGAGACCACCGCGTGGCTTGGATTCCCATGAAGCGGAATGGTTCGGGTGGGAATGGCCAAGGTTTGTCTCTGACGAGCGAAGTCTGAGTGGCAACCGATCTGCGGCCATAAAGCTGGTCGAGCATCGTTGCTGCACCAAAACGTGCGGCTGCTACACCGAGACCGGTGTAGCCGAGCGAATATCCAACCCGGCCACCCATTGCCCGGCCCCAAAAGACGGTGAACCTGCTCGAGGTATCGATTGCCCCGCCCCACATGTGGCTGAATTGCACCCCTTCGAGTTGTGGGAAGGTTTCGAAAAAGTGCGCGCTAAGTTTCGCCCACGACTCAGGACGGCTTTCCAGTTCAGACGACACCTTTCCTCGCCAGTAGTAAATGGCATCGAACCCGCCCCAAAGAATGCGGTTATCTGAAGTGAGTCGGTAGTAGTGGAACTGGTTCGCGTTGTCAGAAAGCCCTTGTCGGTCGTGCCAACCGATGCTCGCAAGTTGTTCTTCGGTGAGTGGCTCGGTTGTCATGCAGTAGTCATAGACCGGGGCGATGTAATTCGAGATTCGACGAAGCAGAGGTTTGAATGCGTTTGTTGCGAGGGCGACGCGGCCGGCTCGTATTTGGCCGAGTTGTGTCGTGACGAGTACACCGACCCCATCGCGTTCAAGGTTTGTTGCCTTGGTGTCTTCATAAATGCGAACGCCAAGGCGTTCCGCTACTGATTTGAGCCCCCACACGAGTCGCGCAGGGTCGACCAGGGCTGAACCGTTCTTGTCCCATAGTCCACTCGTGTAGGTCGGTGAGTTGACAGCAGAGCGCATCTGTTCTTGGTCGAGCCAGTCGACGTCGTGTCCGAGCCGCTGAAGGAGATCGAATTCTTGATGAAGTTCGGTCTCATATGACGCGGGGTGATGTTGGGCGACAACTTCGATGACACCATTTCGTTGGTAGTCGCATTCGATGCCGTAACGCTGGAGCGCAAGCTCAATGTCATCGAGGCGTTCTTGCCAAGCATCGCTCAGACGACCGGCCACGAACATGCGGGTGGTGTCGACCATGTAGCCTCGATGGGCATGAACAAGGTCGACCAGTACGGGTTCACCCGCTTTGACCTTGGAAAAACCCGAA
>JALRDI010000334.1 GCA_023257035.1 Ilumatobacteraceae bacterium
CTCTTCGGTGACTTCGGAGCTTCAGTCGGGTCACGAGCACCGCTCTACGCCGACCTATGTCGAGCAATCGCACATGACTCGAAGCCAGATGTTCGTGGGCTACTCAACAGCGCTCCGCTCCCCCAGCGCAGACCAGTGTTGTTGCTGGCAGCAATCCACCGCATAGTGCTCGAACACCAGAGTTCACCACTTGCTCAGCGGTATCCGTCGGTGACTGGCAAGGCTCACAACCCGGGACACGATGTTGCTGGCCTAGCTGATGACCTCAACGAATTTTGCAGCAACTTTCGCGACGGCATCGCCAACCTCGTCAGCACTCGCCATACCCAAACGAATGACATTTCGCGTTCAGCAGTTCTTCGCCTCGCCCTCGCTCATCAGTCAGTAGTTGACACATCAACACTCATCGATATCGGTTGCTCTGCCGGGCTCAACCTCCATCTCGACTCGTACAACTGCTCGTACTCCGCCGAGGACGACAGCTGGGCTACCTCCGCTGGCAAGACTGAGGCTCCGGCTCTTCGCTGCAGTGTGAGGTCTGCAACTCCGCCCGAAGTTGAGATCGGAAACTTTGAATCTCGAATCGGGTACGACCCCCACCCCATCGACGTCAAGACCAACGACGCCACTTGGTTGCTCGCATGCGTCTGGCCAGACCAACTCGATCGCATTACACGACTGAAGTCAGCGATCGAATGGGTGAAGCAACACCCTGTCGGACTTCGCGAAAAAGATGCACTAGGTGCTCTCGATGAAGTTGAGGAGATGAATGATTCACATATCACCATCACCAACTCGTGGGTGCTGTCGTATCTGAGTGACAGCCATCAGCGCGAATATCGACGGCGTCTAGAACAACTTGGTCAACGCCGCAATCTCACATGGGTGTACCTCGAGCAGCCATCGACTACTCCAGCCCTGCAGCATCCCACGTCGATCGCGAGCGTCCCAAAGCGTTCTGAACTCACTGCAGTCACCCGCATCGATTGCGCAGACGGCGAGATGAACGTGCAACACCTCGGAACGATGCACCCCCACGGCTATTGGTTCCACCCGAGTCCATCGTGAGTAGTACTCAGTCGTGAGGACTGCGTCGACAACAGACAACCGCTTGGTCGACTTACCTGCAGACTTCGTTCGGGCGTGTCAGACCGCGGCGTTAACGAATCCCGCAACCGAGTCAGCAATCATCTGAACCGCAATCGCCGCGAGCAGCAATCCAGCAATACGACTCAGAAGCATGATGCCCGACTGGCCGATCAGACGATTCACCAACTCGGCAAAGAGCATCGCCAAGTACACCAACACCAGGACCACCGCGAGAGCACCTGCAATCAGCCAGCGCTCACGAGCAGTTGAGGAGTTCTGGACGAAAACAATTGCGGCAACAATCGCACCAGGGCCAGCAAGCAACGGCGTTCCAAGCGGGACCATTGCCACCGCAACATGATCAATTGCCGCTGATTCAGAATTGTCGTCATCTGCACTCATCAACAACTGCAACGCAACGAGCAGGAGCAACAGCCCACCAGCACCTTGAAGCGCAGGAACTGACACATCGAGAAAACCAAGCACCTGACGACCACCAACTGCGAAACCTGCAATCACGAACGCTGCTGTTACGACAGCAAGCAACGCCGAGCGAGATCGTTGCTTCGGTGTAAGGCGTCGAGTCACCGATAAGAAAATCGGGACGTTGCCAATAGGGTCCATGATGACGAGCATCGTGACGAACACCGCCCCAAATGTGACCGTCATACCGTTAACCCAAGTCGTCGAGGCGAGACACAGATTCAGCAAAGGCCTTTGCGAATGCCTCAATCTGTACGGCAACTGGTGAAGGACCTGCGCCACCCGGAGAGGTGCGCATCTTTGTTGCACCGCCTGGCTCGAAATATGCCGCGCATTCAGAACTAATTTCCGCAACTGCGAGATCCCGAAGACTCGCCTCCCCGCTCAAGTGACGACGGACGAGTTGGCCCACCTTCGCATGAGCCTGCCGGAACGGCATGCCGTCGCGAACTAAGTGCTCGGCAAGATCGGTCGCCGCAAGCAGTTCAGTATCAGCGCCTGCTGCCATTCGCTCGGTATCAAATTCGGCGGTATCGATCATGCCGGCAATTGCCGCCAATGCAAGCACTGTCTGTTCAACCGAGTCAAACAGAGGTTCCTTGTCTTCCTGTAAGTCACGGTTATACGCAAGCGGAAGCGCCTTCAAGGTTGCGAGAAGGCCGGCGAGATTACCAATCAGTCGACCTGACTTCCCTCGCGCCAGTTCTGCGATGTCTGCATTTTTCTTCTGCGGCAGCATCGACGACCCAGTCGCGTAGGCGTCATCGAGACGGGCAAATCCGAACTCTTCAGATGTCCACAACACCCACTC
>JALRDI010000343.1 GCA_023257035.1 Ilumatobacteraceae bacterium
AGGCCGAGTCAGCGCTTGTTGTCGGTGATGTTGAACTGAATGACGATGAACACACGGTGATGGTTCGGGGCGAGAAGGTCACCATGCCGCTGAAAGAGTTCGACGTCTTGCGACTGTTGATGGCGAACGTCGGCAGAGTTATGACCCGTGAGTTGTTGATCGATCGGGTGTGGGGCTCTGATTACTTTGGCGACACCAAGACGCTCGATGTGCATGTAAAGCGAATTCGGACAAAGATCGAAACCGACCCGGCGAACCCGACGCGAATTGTCACTGTCCGAGGGGTTGGATACAAATTCGAACGGCCAGCAACGTAAGTAACGCCGGCTGTCTACGATGGCTGTCGTGCCCTCGCAACGGCAAGAAAGCCGATTTCAATCGTTAGCGATCACTCACGCGGTGATGACCGCTGGTGAAGCATCGATGGTCGTTGCGCTCGCAGACTCGTTCTTTTTTGATGTCGATCTTGACGCTGCCCGTTCTCGGTTACTCGCGTTTCTACTCGTAGGGTTCGCACCATTTCTCATGGTGAATGCAAAGTTGGGGCCGATGATCGACCGCCTGCGAGGTGGACGACGGGCCATGGTGGTTGGCCTGGCAATCGCTCGAGTTGCAGTGCAAGTCGGAATGATCTTTACCGCTGATGGGGTGGCACTTTTTCCGTTCGTGTTTGCCACCTTGGTTCTTCAAAAGACATACGCGGTGACGAAGCAGGCGATTGTGCCATCTGTTGTTCGTGACGCAAGTGACCTTGTCGAAGCAAATTCGAAGCTCGGTCGAATCGCAACACTCACGGGAGCGATTGCGGTAGTACCTGCTGCCGGCATCCAGCAGCTACTCGGCACTGGCGCCACACTGTTCTACGGAGCGGTGTTCTTCGTTGCCGCAGCAGTTCTTGCAACGCGCCTTCCAAAGGCGCGCTCAACAGAACTTGCAAGCGATTCTTCAATAGAGCGCGGAACAAGAAGTTCTGATGTGCACGTCGGATGGATCGCAATGACGGTGCTCCGATTCGCTCAAGGATTCACATTGTTTCAAGTCGCACTCTGGTTCCGCTCAAGCGCAGCATCACCGGTGTGGCTCGCAGCGGCGGTGGGTCTCGGGGCACTTGCACCATTTGTTGGTAACACGATTGGCCCATGGTTGCGTCGGCGGACCGACGTCGAAAAGATGCTTGCAGCTTCACTTGCTTTGCCTGCCATTTCCGCCGGAGGAGCGGTATTCGTTGGTGGCTACATCATGGGTGTCGTGCTATCGGTAGTCGTCAACTTCGCAGGGAGTATTGGCCGGCTTTCATTTGAATCGATCGTGCAACGAGACGTTTCTGAACGCAATCGGGCGGCCACCTTTGCGTGGTTTGAAACGAGGTTTCAATTTGGGTGGGTTGCCGGTGCGGCCGTACCAATTCTGATCGAAATGTCAGGAACAGTTGGCATCAGCTATCTCGCGGCAGTTCTCGTTGCTGCATTGATCTCGTACGTTGCCGGAGCCCGGCCACTGAGTTCAGACCCTGCGATTACGACTCACTAACTCGGGCAAGCCAGAGGCCTGGTGCGTCGATCTCACTCGGCGTAGGGCATCTGTCAGAACCAGTGAGCAGCATTTCGATGGCGTTGTCGTCGCCGACGCGATCGACTACCCCCTGAACAAATTGCTTTCCTCGGCGTACCTGATCTTCGTCAAGCCGAATACCGAGCAGACGATGAACGAAGAGATCTGATGGCGACTGTTCGACTCGTTGGCGCCGCACTGCCTCAGCAATTCGCAGGGCAGACCCTCCGACAACTCGAACCGACACTGCATCGACAATCCAGTCGGTGAAACCAACGACTGCAGCAACCGCCGCATCAAGTTGGGGTTCCATTGCACGTTGCTCTTCAGAACTCACAGCTCCCAAGAGGATCGCTGGATCGCCAAGGGTTTGCTGAATTGCTTCCATTGGGTCGCCCGCAGTTGGGTCTAGGCCGCCGAGTTTCTCCATAACTGCATCTGGATCAGGGCGAAATGCAGCAACATATTGACGCACCATTGCAGAGAGCGGGTCTCCGAAATTTGGAGCGCTCAAGACAGCCTGCCCAGCGAATTCATGGGCAAGCACCCACAACCTCATCTCGTCTGCAGGAATCTCCCATTGCAATGCAAACGCATCGATATTGGAGCCGATCAACTTAAGGCGAGAATCACTTCGTGGAATTGGTAGATCGTGGACACCAAAACTTCGCTGCGAGAGGTCACCGACCATCGACCCCACCGCCATTCCGAGCATCGCGGGGGCCATCATTTTCGAAAGTCCGGCCATCATCTGGGCCATTGGGTCACTGGGATCATCATCAGGAGTCGAACC
>JALRDI010000108.1 GCA_023257035.1 Ilumatobacteraceae bacterium
CTCTTCGGAGTGCTCAGCCTTGTTGCATCGCGTTTGCTCGCCCCGAATCGTCCTTCGGTTGCGAAAGAAGCTCCATATGAGTGCGGCATCATCCCAAGTCGGGAACCTCCAGAGCGTTTCCCGGTTTCCTTCTTTGTGGTCGCGATGTTGTTCATCATGTTCGATATTGAGATCATCTTCTTGTATCCGTATGCAGTAGAGCGTTCGACGCTTGGCATGTACGGGTTGTGGGCAATCATCGGCTTTTCGCTGGTGTTCTTCTTGACGTTCGTGTACGAAGTTGCTCGAGGCGGGCTCGATTGGGGTCCGCTCCAGCGGTACCGCGACCTTTCATTTGATGCATCAATGGTGTCGCCTGACCGTTCGACGACGACAACTGTTCGTCGCGTTGGTCTTGAGGCACGAGAGTCTGCGCAAGACTCCACCGAAGCAGCGTAAAGCGGGTTACAAATGGCACTTGGCGATGTAGTAAACGACGGACTAGGTGGTCTCAGCCACAACGTCATCACGGGTCGACTTGAAGACCTTGTGAATTGGTCTCGCTCTCGGTCGTCATGGCCGGCCACATTTGGGCTTGCCTGTTGCGCAATCGAAATGATGGCGTCGGGTGCGGCGCACTACGACATCGCAAGGTTTGGCATGGAAGTGTTCCGTGCTTCACCTCGTCAGGCCGACATCATGATTGTCGCTGGCCGTGTCAGTCAAAAGATGGCGCCTGTCCTTCGTCAGGTGTACGACCAGATGATGGAACCTAAGTGGGTCATCTCGATGGGCGTTTGCGCGTCGAGTGGCGGCATGTTTAACAACTATGCGATCGTCCAAGGCGTTGATCAGATCGTCCCCGTTGACGTGTACGCCCCAGGTTGTCCTCCAACTCCAGAGACGTTGATCCATGCGATTGAAACCTTGCACACCAAGATCGAGCAGGGTGAGATCATGCGTCGTCGTGAAAAGACTGGCGCCGGAGCAAACATCCACGTGGAAGAAATTCCTGCGGGATCAGTCCCGGTGTTGCTCGGGAGGCAGTCACATGACTGATTCCCCAGAAGAGCAGACTGAGGAAGTTGTTGAGGAAGTAGCGGCACCGGAACCAGAGATGTTCGGCTGCCCGATGACGGAGAGCCGTGGTCAACTCGTTCTGCATGTAGCTCGCGATCGATACCTCGATGTTGCGAAGCAACTCGCCGATGAGGGTTACGCAATGTGCGTCGATCTCACCGCTGTCGACTACTCGAAGTACATGGACCGGCCGTTGCCAGCCAGTGTGAGCCCAGAGCGGTTCGAGGTTGTGGTGAACCTTCTTGACATCACCCACAGTCGTCGAATTCGCCTGCGCACACAAGTCCCTGAGGCTGACGCCACTATCCCCACGTTGTTCGACCTCCATCCAGGGACAGAAGCAATGGAACGGGAAGTATTCGACATGTTTGGTATTGCCTTCGACGGTCATCCGGACCCATCACGAATCTTGATGCCAGAAGACTGGAACGGATATCCGCTCCGCAAAGACTTCCAAGTTGGCACGATCCCTGTTCAGTTCAAAGGTGCCGCATCATGACGATGATTGCCGACGAAGGCGCTCAGGAACTACGCCCACGCTCTGAACTAACGGCCCGCGAACTTCTTCGCGAGGTCGGCTCAGTATTGAGACTGTCAGAAGCCGAGGCTGCGAAGCTTGGCGATCTTCCAGAAGATCCTGACGAAGACCAGACGATGGTCATCAATATGGGTCCTTCGCACCCATCGACCCACGGCGTGCTTCGACTCATGCTCGAACTTCAGGGTGAAACGGTGCTTCGGTGCAAGCCGATCATTGGGTACCTGCACACCGGCATGGAAAAAACGGGTGAACAACTGACCTTCATGCAAGGTGGGACCAACGTCACTCGAATGGACTACGCAAGTCCTCTTAACAATGAACTTGTGTTCTCGATGGCGACTGAGAAGTTGCTTGGTATTGATGGCGATATCCCTGAGCGTGCCCAGTGGATGCGCATGCTGCTGTCAGAACTCAACCGCATGAGCAGCCACCTTCTGTTCATGGCAACCAACGGTATGGACCTCGGCGCCGTATCGATGATGATCTACGGCTGGCGTGAACGCGAAGAGGTACTGCGCTTCTTCCAGAAGGTCACGGGTCTGCGAATGAACCACAACTTCGTGCGACCCGGCGGACTCGCAGCTGACCTGCCACCGGGTTGGCGCGACGATGTGTTGCGCATTCTCGACCTACTGCCAGAGCGTCTCGAGGAATATGACATTTTGATGACCGGCCAGCCCATCTGGCGTGAACGTCTTCAGGGAGTTGGAGTGATCACTCCGAGCGAGGCGTTGGCACTTGGAGCGACCGGGCCGATCCTGCGTTCAACTGGTGTCGAGTGGGACTTGCGTCGTCACGACCCGTATCTGCGCTACGACGAGGTTGACTTCGACATCATCGTCGGAAGTTACGGAGACGCGTTCGACCGTTACGCGATTCGCTTGAACGAAATTCGCGAGTCGATGCGAATCGTTCGCCAGATTCTCGACAAGATGCCAGAAGGCGACTACCGCATCCAAGACAAGAAAGTCACGCCTCCGCCACGG
>JALRDI010000157.1 GCA_023257035.1 Ilumatobacteraceae bacterium
TCAGTGAAGGAGGCCGTGACCACCACCGTCGCACCGACCCAAACCACCGTCGCACCGACCCAAACCACCGTCGCACCGACCCAAACCACCGTCGCACCGACCCAAACCACCGTCGCACCACCCCCCGAACAGCCGTCGCTACTCACTCGCTACGACCTCGGAGGTTCAGGTTCCGTCACAGTCGATGTTCTCGATGGCCAAGTGACCCTCATTGATGCCACCGCTGCCGCGGGGTGGACGGTCATCAAATCAGAATTCGACGCCGTCGCAAATCAAGTGGAGATCGAGTTGAGTGACGGATCGATGGTCGTCGACTTCGAGGTTGGGTATGTCGCTGGCGTACTTGTTCCTGACATCCGTACCGAGAGCGTGAGCAACGGGCACCACAATGATCACGAAGACGACGATGACGATCACGAAGAGCATGACGACGACGATCACGAAGAACACGACGACGACTGAGGTCCGCAATGTCGAACGAACCCACGACAGAAGAACGACTTGCGGCGCTACGGCAACGACAAAAGGCCCGACCTCAGGCAGACTCGCCGCTTGATTCGCCAACGCCCGGGCCACAAGCACGCCAGGGCCAACAGCGGCGAACACCAGCCGCTACCGCCCGTTACGTCACCGTCGGCGCATCAACGAGCGCCGTCATAGGACTCATGGGAGCCTTCACCGGTCTCGCTGCGAACACTGACAACAGCACCGACCAAGGTGAAGCCATTGACCCATCAGTTGGGTGGACAGCGGCCGCAGACGGATCTCAATCGATTGCAGTAGAGGCAGATGCCGCTGTTGTCATGGTCGTGGTCGACAGCGCTGGGCGCCCAGTCGAACTCCGATCAATTGAGTCAGCGCAGCATCTTGCAGTCCTGCTCGGATCGGGCCAGCCACTCATTGACCCGGTTGTCGATTCCGCTACCCAGTCGTTCGAAACTGCTGCAAATCCAACACTTCCTGCAGCAACGCTCCAAACGGCGCAATCCACTGTTACCGATGCGACCCAAGCCCCCCAGCTGGCCACCGGCCAGACGGTGCAAGAAACGCCCACTCCATCGCCATCCACTGCACCGCAAACCACGGCGGCACCTCAACCCGCATCAGAAACAACCCCTGCACCAGCGCCACAACCAGCTCCAGAAACCACCCCCGCGCCTACACCTGCACCTGCACCAGAAACCACCGTTCCGGTCGCCAAGCCAGCCCCGATCGAATTGAAGCTGCCAACACCAGCGCCGACGCAAGGAAATTCAGGTGGAAGTTGATTCACCCTCAACACTCGAGTTCGAGGCGATGGGTTCGACGTGTCGAATTATTTCTGGTGCCGACCCGCACTTGCTAGAAGTTGCGGGTGAGCGAGTGCAGCAACTCGAATCGCTCTGGAGCAGATTCCTTCCGCATAGCGATATCAGCAGACTGAACGGCGCTAGCGGAATTCCCGTTGAAGTAAGCGCTGACACCGTTGAACTCTTGCGGGCCTCTGCAACCGCGTGGAAAACGACGAACGGAGCATTTGATCCAACTCTCCTGCCAGCCCTCACCGCTCTCGGGTACGCAAAAAGCCGAACGAATTCAACTCACGAAACCGAGTTACCCAACCACGTCACATCTGGTGGTGACCCGTCGCTCATCAGGGTCGATGGTTGCAGAGTGCAATTCCCCCCGCACCTCACCATCGATCCTGGTGGCGTTGGGAAGGGACTCGCCGCCGACATCGTTGCGAGAGAACTCCATTCGCAGGGCGGCGAGAGCGCGCTTGTTGAGATCGGGGGTGATGTCAGCGTCTCAGGACATTCGCCATACGGCAGATGGGTGGTGAACATTTGGGATCCCTACAGAACCGAGCCCGTTCACCAAATCGCCCTGCAAGCTGGCGGCGTCGCAACATCTTCAATTTGCCTACGGACCTGGCCAAGCGACAACGGACCGAAATTTCATCATCTCATTGATCCCGTTACGCACACCCCGACGCGCAATGGCGTCATTGCGTGCACCGTCATCGCAGGAACCGCAGCGTGGGCTGAAGCATTCACAAAAGTTGCCTTCGCCGCACATGACATCGAAATGGCTGTGGCAGAACTCAACGCGTTCCACCTTGCGGCCCTGCTCACCGACGACGATGGTTCGGAACACATCGTCGGAAACTGGAAAGAATTTGAAATATGACCGATCATTTCTGGTGGTACCTCTCTCGTTCGACTGGCATCGTCGCTCTCGTATTGCTCGTTCTGTCGTTTACGTGGGGGATTCTGCTGTCGACTAGGGCGCTTCGGGGAGTTGACCGCCCGGCATGGCTTCTTGCTACACACTCCTGGCTCTCAGGGACAGCTCTAGCGATGGTGGTCGTCCACATCGTCAGCCTGATGCTCGACAGTTGGGTGAAATTTTCATTGAGGGATGTGCTTGTCCCAGGTGCGGCGACGTGGCAGGGCGCGACTCGCACAGCAGAAATTGGCACTGCGGTGGGCGTTGTCGGGTTCTATGTATTTCTTCTTGTGCAGTTGACCTCGCTATTCAGGAAACAGATTCCGCGCGCTGTCTGGCTGGGGATCCATCGAGTGAGCTTCCCGCTCGTATTCGGGCTACTCCTCCACGCGGGGTGGTCAGGCACCGACACCAGCAATCGGGTCTATCAAGCTGGAGCGATCATGATGGCGATGATTGTCGCTGCGGCGAGTGTCATCCGAGTTATCACGCCAGCACGAGCAAAACGCCAAACCGCGTAGGTCACTGCCAGCTGCTAGTTCGGTGGTGCTCGCATACATCGTCATGAGGTAAAACGGAGAGACCTCTCACACGTATTGGAGCTGCGATGACGACCCTCGGATACCAAATTCCTTCCTTCACCTACCCCGGCGTTGGCCCCGACCAACTCTTCAGCAATGTTGCCCGGCAGGCAAAAGAGGCAGAGGCCGCAGGCTTCGACACGTTGATGGTGATGGACCACTTCTATCAGTTGCCAATGATTGGTTCCCCCGATGCCTACATGCTCGAGTGTTACGCGTTGCTGTCGGCTCTAGCCCGGGAGACATCCACGATTCGACTGTCATCATTGGTAACCGGAAACACCTACCGCAACCCAGCGATTCTGGCGAAGACTGTCACAACTCTCGACGTCGTCTCTCAAGGTCGCGCACAACTTGGAATTGGCGCTGGCTGGTTCGAACTTGAACACTCTTCATTCGGCATCGAATTTGGGACGTTCACAGACCGTTTCGAGAAACTCGATGAAGCTCTGCAGATCATCCTTCCAATGCTGAACGGCGAGCGTCCGACCCTTGACGGTAAGTGGTATCAAGTCGTCGACGCAATGAACGAACCACCACCCGTTCGCAAGATCCCCGTGATGATCGGCGGCGGCGGCGAAAAGAAGACACTGAAATTTGTTGCCCGCTACGCAGATGATTCCAACCTCATCTGCCCGGTCGAAGAGGTTCCTCGGACACTCGCTGCACTTGATGAACACTGCGGTGCCGAGCACCGCGACCGG
>JALRDI010000185.1 GCA_023257035.1 Ilumatobacteraceae bacterium
CCGCGTCCGAGCAGCGACCAGAATCCCGGAAGAGCGTCAAATGCCCGCGCTCGAGGCCGGACACTTGCATCACCTTCAGTTGAAATGTCCGGACATTTGGCCACATTCGCAGACTACCCCGCCACATGACAAACTGACACCGTGCAACGCTCCGTCGCCTCGATACTCCTGCTCGTTGCCAGTGTTGCATTCGGGCTATCGGCTGGCTGCTGGTGGCTACAACGCACCGTCTTCACTCCAGCAGACTCACCGTCGATCGCAGCGGCAGTACTCGACCAATCAGCGATACGCCTCGAAATCATCACGGTTGTCTCCGCGCGAACTGCTGGCGCACTCGGCACCACCCCCGACACTCTCGCCAACTTCCTTGATACCGAGGTGCTCTCCAAACGAGCAGGAGCAGCAGAACTTGCGCCATTCATTGAGCGGGCGCACCTCCGCGCAATCGGATCAAATGATGATCTCGTGGTCATCGTGCCCAGCGAACTTGTCAACATCGTGCGAAATGAAATGGCCTACAACGCTCCCGCAGCCACCATTCCTGTGCCTGTCATTGGAACCCTAAAGACGGCAAGAACCTCGACCGGATGGGCAATGATCATCTCAGCAGCAATTGGGCTGCTCACTCTGCTCGTCGGCCTTGTGCTTCGGCCGTACCGTTCAGAACTGGTTCAGGCCATTGCCGAATTGTTCGTTGCGACAGCAGCATCGCTCATCATCATCGGCTGGGCAATCCCGGCGTTCGTGATTCCCGCAATCGACACGAGCAGTTGGACCTCTCTCGCACCCGCGCTCGCCGGCCGCGCATTTCCCGTTGCGCTCGTCAGCGCGCTCGTTCTCTGCGTTGCCTCGGCCGCTCTCTTCATCACTGCGATGAATGGAAGCCGGAGACGCCAATGGAACGGCCCATCACCCAGTGGGCGACGCCGATCTCAGCGCTGGTGATTACGCGACAAGTTCGTCGACAAATTCTTGGAAGACGTGTGCATATCGCATTGCGTCTTCTTCGTCATGCATCACAGAAATAAGCCATTGCTCGTCCAGCCCTGGTGGCAACAACACTCCCCGGTTAATGCCGTGGATCCACTGCGCAAACGCAAGGTCAAAATCGGTCGCTTTGTAATCTCGATAGTTCCTCACGGGCTGCGTTGACCACGTGATGCAACCCTTGGCGCCAAACTGCACCGTGTGTGCCGGGATGCCAGATGAATCGATGATCGCTTGGCACGCCTGAACAAGCCGAGTGTTTCGCTCAACGGTCGCTCCAACAATTTCCTTTGTGCACGCCTCGGCCAACGTCGCTTTAACCGCAGCCATCACGAGTGGATTGCCGTTGTACGTCCCGAGGTGCAGCACGGAGCCGTCGGTGATGTGATTCATGTATTCGGCTTTGCCACCAAATGCTCCGACCGGGAACCCTCCACCAATTGACTTCGCCAACGTGATGAGATCGGGACGAACTCCGAGCTGGTTTGTGGCTCCGCCAAACCCAGCAGTGATCCCAGTTTTCACCTCATCGAAAATCAAGAGCGCTCCATGACGTTCGGTGATC
>JALRDI010000217.1 GCA_023257035.1 Ilumatobacteraceae bacterium
TGAACGTGCACGGTGGAGCGATCGCAGTTGGTCACCCATTCGGAATGACCGGGGCTCGCATCATGACGACGCTGATTCACGGACTTCAGGCGACCGACAAGCAGTACGGTCTCGAAACGATGTGCGTCGGCGGTGGTCAAGGTATGGCCATGGTCGTCGAGCGTCTCTCCTGACGCTCCAAGTTTTCTACAACTCGCAATACAACGCCGCTGGCCACACGGTCAGCGGCGTTGTCGTTCAAAGCGCCGTGGAACATCGGCGCGAACAGTGATGTACTCGGCATCAATCACTGCTCTTAGTACATAGAGCTCGCCCGCAGAGTGCAGTTCTGCGAGGGCGTACCCAAGCCCGGTGACATCTCGAACGCCGGTGCCAAGCTGCACGATGTTTTCAACAATGAGGCCGGCGAGTTCAGCTTCGGATGACCAAAGCCCTACGAGTGCCTGCCGAAGGGTTGGGTCGTTGAGGAGTTCTAGGTCATCGATGACGAGGTCAACGGTCATGATGCTGACCGGTTCAATTTCTTTGACAGCGACGACGGTCTCACCTTTCAGGTCACCGTCAAACATGACAACGACGCGTCCGTTGGGGTTCGGGCGCCCACTGATAAAGCCGTATCTGCGCAGTGGTAGGCCATCATCCCCGGTTGCTTTCCAGCAGATTCGGTCTCCTGCGCGAAAGATGATCGGCCCGATCGTCGTCACGACGCTGCCTTTGTGAGATGAATGTCATCAATGACAGCATCCGAGAGTTGTGACCACAGCGCGATTGCTTCGTCACCCCATTCGTCGAATGGTCGATCGGTGAGTGCAACGACTCCGGTTTCAATCGTTGGGTCAACCCACATCATCGTTCCTGCACCGCCGAAATGACCAAAGGTTGATGCATCGTTTTGCGAGCCGGTCCAATGTGGCTCTTTCTGGCCTCGAAGTTCAGCGCCAAGTCCCCACGGGCACGGATCAAATCGGCCTAGCCCTGGGATAGTGCCGGCAATTCCGGCGAATTGTTCGGTGATGAAGTCGCGATGTGTTTCGGGACTGATGAGGCGAGGCTTGATGAGTTCGCCGACAAGTTGGGTCATATCGTCGAGCGTTGACCACATGGCGAACGCTGGAGAGCCTCGCAGGTCAGTCGACGACATTCCAAGTGGCTCGAATACCGCTTCGCGGAGGTAGTCGGCAAACGTGATGCCCGTCGCTGCGGTGATGAGTTCGGCAGCGAGTTCGATGCCCGTATTCGAATAGATCCTGCGTCGTTCAAGCGCCGCAATTGGGGAATCCCCATTGAAGGGGAGTCCACTGGCATGCCCCAGAAGATGCCTCAGGGTTGTTCCCTCATGAATCGTCACCGAGCATGTTGCGGGGTTGAGCGGCTTATCAAGCGCAAGAGAACCTTCTTCGACAGCGATGAGAGCAGTGAGCCCGGTGATCGTCTTGCTAAGTGAGGCCAATCGAAATTGATGCGATGAGTCGCCAGTCGTTGCGATCGTGGCGGGAGTCTGTTGCCCTCGTGCGGTGACGATGGCAGCGGCGCAATTGGGTACCGGCCACGTGGTGACTCGGTCCAAGGCGCCCATGACGATCAGGAGTTCGCTGTGGGGAGAGAATCTCGGATTGATTCAGCTGTTCGGAACGCAAGTTCAAGGCCTTGGCGAGCGTTGAGTCGAGGGTCGCAGATCGTTTCGTATCGACTATCGAGATCGCTGTCGGTGAGCGCATCGACTCCTCCGAGGCATTCGGTGACGTCGTCGCCGGTAAGTTCGACGTGAATTCCACCTGGCCATGTTCCCTCGGCGCGGTGCGCACGTACGAACCCTTCAATCTCGGCAATGACCGCGTCGAGGTGGCGAGTTTTACGCCCATTCTCTGCGGTGTACGTGTTTCCGTGCATCGGATCGCACGCCCAGACGACGGGGTGTCCGGCATCTTTCACCGCTCTCAGAAGAGGACGAAGGCGTTCTTCAATAATGTCAGCACCCATGCGAGTGATGAGGGTGAGACGTCCTGGGATCATCGCAGGATTGAGCGCTTCGCACAGCGCAATCACTTCGTCGCCAGTCATTGATGGCCCAACCTTGCAGCCAATCGGGTTGCTGACTCCACGCAGGAATTCGATATGTGCTCCGTCGAGGTCGCGGGTTCGTTCACCGATCCACAGCATGTGTGCTGAACAGTCGTACCAGTTGCCGCTAGTTGAATCTCGTCGAGTGAGTGCCTCTTCGTAGCCAAGGAGGAGCGCCTCGTGGCTCGTCCAGACATCGACCTCGCGAAGATTGCTATTCGTGTCGGTGTCCATACCGATGGCACTCATAAACCGAAGCGCACGGTCGATTTCGGTCGCCATGTTGTCGTAACGGCGACCCTCTTCACTTGATGCGACGAACTCTTGGTTCCACGAGTGCACTCGATCGAGGGCGGCAAAGCCACCCTTCGTGAAGGCTCGAACGAGGTTCAACGTCGATGCTGACTGGTGGTAGGCCTGAACGAGACGCTCAGGATCTGGGAGTCGCGCCGCCTCGGTAGTTGCCGGGTCGTTGACGATGTGGCCACGGAATGATGGCAATTCGAGGTCACCGACCATCTCGGTGTCTGAAGAGCGAGGCTTTGCGAATTGGCCGGCGATACGTCCAACCTTGACGACCGGGACTCCCATCGAATAGGTGAGGACGACCGCCATTTGAAGAATGACCCGCAGTTTCTCTCGGATGTTGTCGGCAGAGAATTCCTCAAAGCTTTCGGCGCAGTCGCCAGCCTGCAGGAGAAATGCGTTTCCTGCGGCAACCTTCGCAAGGTTGGCCTGAAGCGATCGTGCTTCCCCTGCAAACACGAGAGGCGGCATTGAGGAAATGTTCTTCAATGCGCGGTCGTATGCAGCCTCGTCTGGCCAAGCAGGTTGCTGCTTGATCGGATGTTCTTTCCAAGAGGACGGGCTCCACTGCTGCGGCATACGAAAAATGCTACCGGTGCCGCCTTGATGTTGAGCCTGGACGCGAAGAAGCGGCCGGACTCGCCGACCGCTTCTTTACGAGTTGTGTGTGGCGCTTGGCGCCAGTTATCAGACGCTGAGGATGTCGCCTGCGTCGTCGCGAAGACCGGCAACTGCACGGCTCACGAGACGACGAGCTGCCTCTGCGGTGACTCCGAGGCTCTCGCCAACTTCACGGAAGCTCTTGCGCTCTCCGTCAAGAAGCCCGAAGCGAGCTTCAACGGCGTACCGTGCTCGAGGCTCAAGAGTGCCAAGCAATTCTCCGAGGAGGTCGCTTTCAACACCTACCATCACGGCGTCTTCAGGAGTCGGATCACCGTTTGCCATCAGGTCACCGAGGGTTGCGTCGCCATCGTCACCGACCGTCTTGTCAAGGCTGACCGGGGTGGTGAGGCGGTGCAATTCGGCATTTGTTTGATCGAGTGTCTCGCCGTCGCCGGAAGCCTGTCGGAGCGCAGCGCGCAGGCTTGCTGAACGATCGCCGGGAATGCGAATCAGGCTTGCCTTCTGATCGAGGGCACGTCCAATTGCCTGGCGGATCCAGAAGGTTGCGTAGGTGGAGAACTTGAATCCACGACGCCAGTCAAACTTGTCGACCGCATGCTCAAGGCCGAGGTTTCCTTCCTGAATGAGATCGAGGAGGTCCATGCCCTGAGGAAGTGGGTAGCGGCGTGCAATTGACACCACGAGGCGGAGGTTCGACCGGATGAAGCGGTCTTTTGCGTGGGCAGCCTTCGCAACTTTCGCCTTGAGGTCAGCGCTTCGCTTGCCCGCATCGAGCTTCTCTTGGGCTTCACGACCTTCTTCGATGAGGCGCGACAGTTCACGCTCATCTTCTGCAGTGAGCAACGGCACCTTGCCGATGTCGTTTAAGTAGAGACCGATTGAATCATTCATGTGCTTTTCCAACTTGTTAGATTTCGTTTACATTCCCAGACCAATGACATGGAAATCCGTGAAATCAGGCTGGATCCACGTGCGCAAGGCCGAGAAGTGACACGCAGGTGTCAATTACATGACGAGAGCAAATGGATGGGGGGTATGTCGTGGGCCTTATGTGCGCATCGCGCTATTTGGCCGAGATACGACTGTAACACACTTGTCAAGTCCCAACGAAGCGAAGACCGCGAAACGGCGGTAGGGGGCTCCTAGGCTCATTGATGATGTCTGTCCAAGCCAAAAATCCGCGGCGTGTCGGAGTGTTTGGCGGGACGTTCGACCCGCCGCATCTGGGTCATCTCGTTGTTGCAGTCAACGTGCTGCATGAGTTGCAACTCGATGAGGTGCTCCTCATGGTGGCGAACGATCCGTGGCAAAAGCAGGGCACACGTGAAATATCGCCTGCGGTCGACCGCCTTGGTCTTGTCGAGGCAGCAGTTCACGGAATTCCCGGGTTAACCGCAGGTTCCCTCGAACTGGAATTGGGTGGGCCTTCGTACACCGCAGACACCCTTGAACACCTTCACGCAAGAGAAGAACATCTCGAACTGTTCACCATCGTTGGCGCAGACGCAGCCAATGGACTGTTGACCTGGCATCGTC
>JALRDI010000230.1 GCA_023257035.1 Ilumatobacteraceae bacterium
AAACAGTGGTGTACCGAACTCGGCGGCAAGATCCGCGACGCGAACGCCACCAATGGTCAGCGATCCATCATCTGAGAGCGCAAAATTGTCGGGCAGAAGGTTTCGTGGAAGCTGGTTCACATCTGCTCCGGAGCCTCAATGCCCAAAAGATCAAGCCCATCTGACAACGTCCGGGCGGTGAGGTCGCACAGCGCAAGTCTCGAAGCTCGCACATCGCCTTCAGATTTCATCACCGGGCAATGCTCATAGAACGACGTGAAAAGCTGGGCAAGTTCAAACAAATAGGTGCACAGTCGATGAGGAGCATTTGACTGGATTGCATCAGCAAACGCCGCTGGATACGCAAGCAGTTGAAGCGCAAGAGCGCGCTCAGCAGGCTCCTCGACGAACATGTCCCCAACCGAAACTTGTTCTTCGGCCGCACGGCGGAAAATCGAACGAATTCGAGCGTGCGCATACTGAAGGTAGGGCGATGTATTGCCGTCGAATGAAAGCATGCGGTCCCAATTGAAGATGTAATCACGAACCCGGTCGGTAGAGAGGTCCGCGTACTTCACCGCTCCAATACCGATCATCTGCGCAACCGCAGACCTTTCAGCGCCAGAGAGACTTGGATTCTTTTCTTCTACTGCGGCTGCCGCACGTTCAACGGCTTCGTTCAACAGGTCGACCAGTTTGACCGACTCACCACTTCGACTACGCAACATCTTCTTGTCGTCGCCGAGCACATTTCCGAACGCAACGTGAACAGCCGACACGCCCTCTGGCAACCAGCCAGCCATCTTTGCGACAGCAAACACCATCTCAAGATGTTGCTGTTGCGGAGCGCCAACAACGTACAGAAGAAGGTCAGCGCTCAGCCGCTCGACACGATCGATCACACACGACAAATCACTCGTCGCGTAGTTAAAGCCGCCGGTCTTCGCCTGCACGATCAGGGGAAGTGGATCACCATCACGGTTCGAGAACCCCGGCGGGAAGACCACCTTCGCGCCGTCACTTTCAGACATCAGTCCTGAGGCCTCGAGACGTTCAAGGGTGCCGGGCATGAGGGGCTGATATTTGCTCTCGCCCATCAGGTCATCATCGATAAGCAATACTCCGAGTTGTTCGTACACCGTGTTGAAGTACTCGGTTGACATTGCGACAAGTCGGTTCCACAACACGTGGGTTTCGGCATCGCCGCCCTGCAGCAAGACGACGCGCTGGCGTGAGCGATCCTGAAACTCTTCTGACTCGTTGAACTTCGCGTTCGCTGCCTTGTAGAAGCCATCAAGGTCGCCCTGACCAAGACCTGATGCGGCTACTTCTTCGCCGAGATCAAGCAGATGCTCGATGAGCATTCCAAACGGCCGGCCCCAGTCTCCAATGTGATTCTCTCGAATGACGCTGTGACCTGCTGCGGTGTACATCCGGACTAACGCGTCACCAATGACGGTTGACCGCAGGTGACCGACATGCATTTCCTTTGCAACATTTGGTGCCGAGTAGTCGACGACCACAGTTTGTGCCTCGGATGCCTGACGAATCCCGAGGTGCTCGTCACTTGCGGCAGTAGAAAGCAACTCGTTGATTACTTCATTCGAAAATGTGACGTTGATGAATCCTGGGCCCGCGACTTCAACCGATGAGCACATGTCGGCAAGTTCGCCAGACTCAACAATCTCTGTGGCGAGATCTCGAGGGTTGCAGCCGAGTTGTTTCGCTAACGGGAGCGCCCCATTGATCTGTGCATCCGCATGATCACTCGGCCGAACGACCGGGTCAACAACTCCTCCGCCGGCGCGCTGCGACAACCAGGGGGCAAGACGCGCAGAGAGCAGAGCAATCGGATCGGTTAACGGGGTCTCTACCAAGGAGCGTTCGTTCGACATCGCAACTCCATTGTGGCGGGAATCCGACCGAGAACGACGGCTCTCCGATAACGGCTCAAATCGTTGTCGAGCAGAACGTGTCGCCGAATGCAAGTGATGATTCAGTCGTCACTTGACCAACATTCTCTCCATAGAGGGCTGCGAGCATCCCCCGCACCATTCCGCGATCGACTGCACAGATCACTGGGTGCTCAGTTGCGATATCGCCAAATGGGCAATGATCATTAATGATCCGCAATTGGTTCGACCGGTTATCAGCATGGGCAGCGAACCCATGAGCCGTCAGCGCATCGGCTACTGAGCGCATTGCGGCCCGAAGTGACTTCTGTCCACGGTCGATCGTTTCGCCAGTGAGACCCTCGGCCATCGCTCGACCGTATTCTGCGCCAACCTCTTCAGCGAGGAGTTCAGCTTCGTCGCGTGGCAACTTCGTCAATGCCCGGCCAAGCAGGGAAAGCACAAGATCATCGCTTCGAACCGGGAACTCGGTCACGACATCATCAACTGCGACATACCGCTTAGAGGGGCGACCCGCTGCTCCTGATCCTCCTCGGCCGCTGTGAACCTCGAGGTAGCCACCCGCAGCAAGCTTCTCTAGGTGGTGACGAGCGACATTGGGATGAACCCCGACTTCGGCTGCAACTTGAGAGGTTGTGACTCCGTCAGCATCTGCAGCATCGCGTGCAAACAAGTACACCTTTCGTCGCGTCGGGTCTCCAAACGCATCGGTGATCGCCGACACGGTCGCACTAAACGACGCAGTAGAGGAACCTTTTGATGCCACGAGGTAAATCTTAGAAGGAATTTCCACTACCGCCGTCGTGCAAACCCCACCGAGGCTCGCCAGAATGGGGTTCATGACAACGTTGAACGAACAACTCGTCGAAGCCCTTCGCCCCGTTGAAGACCCAGAACTTCACCGCTCAATCGTTGACCTCGGCATGTTGAAGCGCGCCGAACTTCGTGCTGACGGAACAGCCGACATCCTCGTCGCCCTCACTGTCGCTGGGTGCCCGCTTCGCAACGAGATTCAAAATCGAGTGACCGGAGCTGTCGAAACGCTTCCTGGAGTCACCGGCGTTGCACTCGAGTTCACCGTGATGACCGACGAGGAGCGTGCCGCAGTTCGTGAACTCCTTCACGGGAGCCCAGCAGGTACGGCCGGACAGAATCAAGCTCACGGCCATGCCGAAGGACGGGCAATTCCGTTCTCAGAGCCCGGGTCGAAGACACGTCCGCTCCTCATTTCGTCCGGCAAAGGTGGTGTCGGAAAGTCAAGTGTGACAACCAACCTCGCGGTTGCTCTTGCCCGGCTAGGCCACACCGTTGGCGTCGTCGACGCCGACATCTACGGCTTCTCGATTCCTCGCATGCTGGGAACCGATCGCCAGCCGACCGTTGTCGACGAAATGATTCTCCCTCCCGAGCAGTGGGGAGTTCGTTGCATCTCAATGGGCTACTTCGTCCCCGATGGTGAAGCCGTGATCTGGCGTGGCCCAATGTTGCACAAAGCTCTTGAGCAATTCCTTACCGATGTTTTCTGGGACGAACCAGACTTCCTCCTTATCGATATGCCCCCAGGCACGGGCGACATTGCGCTGAGTTTGAGCCAGTACCTTCCTCGCGGCGAGGTGTTCGTCGTGACGACACCTCAGCCTGCGGCCCAGAAGGTTGCTCGACTTTCAGCTGCAATGGCCGAGAAGGTCAATTTGCCAGTCCGTGGTGTCATCGAGAACATGTCGTGGTTCACCGGCGATGACGGCAAGCGTTACGAACTCTTCGGCGCCGGAGGCGGCCAAGAACTCTCTGAAGAACTTGAGGTTCCGCTGCTTGGACAGCTACCGCTCGTACCGGCACTTCGAGAAGGCGGTGATGATGGCCAGCCAATCACCGCGGTCGACCATGATTCGGAAGCCGCGCAGGCATTTATGGCGATTGCAGAGCGCATTGCTGTCGATCTGCGCCCACGCAAGGTCTTCAGCCCCGAACTCCGTATCGTCGAATAAACGTCGCGGTGGAGCCGATTCCTCGCTATCGATTTGAACGCATCGTTCGAGATGCGATCGATCTCATACCCGATGAATTTGGGCCCGTCCTTGACAACGTTGCGATCGTCATCGAAGACCACTCGGTTGAAGAACCGGGCCTCCTTGGACTCTTCGATGGCGTTCCGATCACCGAGCGCAACGACATGGAGAGCCCTTCAATAGTGACGATCTTCCGTGAGACCTTGTGTGGAGCGGTTGATAACGAACAAGAACTCGTGAACGAGGTCGCGATCACTGTGATTCACGAGTTGGCTCACGCTGCTGGGATTGACGATGAACGTCTTGATGAACTCGGGTGGAGCTAAACATCAGGCTCCGATAGTTTGCCAATATGGATGAAGCGACCAAAGGGTCAACCCCCCTTCCTCCTCCACCGCCCTCGGGTCTTGTTGGGAACCAATTCAAAGCAAAGCCGCTCACCGGTCTTCTCACCTCAATTTCGGTGCTCGTTCCAATTACCGCGGGTCTCGGTCTTCTCTTCGCCCTCCTCAACGAACTCGCGCTGGATGATGCGCAATCGTTTCTTGCAGGAGCGATTTCAGAAACGGAATTTGTCGCTTCTTACGGCCCCGGGTTGACACTGCAACTGGCACAGACGCTCACGCAACTTGGTGCAGGCATCAGCGTCATCATTTGGATGCGCCGAATTGCATCAAACCACGAACAACTAGGTCGCGTTGCGACGTGGAGGCCGGCCTGGGCGATTGGTGGTTGGTTCGTTCCGCCACTCATTCTCTACGTCATTCCGTTCCTCATGTTTCGCGAACTGTGGAAAGCGACCGACGACGAACAGAACTCGTGGAGAGACGCTCCAACAAGCCCACTCATCACCGGATGGTTCATCGCATTTGGAGTTGTGCCCACTGGTCTAGCGATTCGCCAGTGGCTCGACCAGTCACCACTTGTTGGATCAGGCGCCACAGCAATGGCGGAAACTGCCATCAACCAGCGCTTCATTATTTGGGGATCTGCCATTGCGAGCATCGTTTCGGCTGCGCTGTTCGTTCTATTTGCCCGACAACTAACCCGCCGCCACCAATCGCTACTTCAGACCCGAGGAATTCTCTGAGATGGCGATCTACTTCGTTCGGCATGCAAAAGCGGGCGAACGGCGGGTCTGGACCGGTGAAGATATCGACCGTCCGTTATCGAAAACCGGTTGGACCCAATCACACGCGCTCGCAAAACGGCTACTGAAACACGAGCCCAGCATTCTTCTTTCAAGCCCGTATGTGCGGTGTGTCCAAACCCTTGAACCGCTTGCAGAACTCTCTGGGCTCGAGGTGAAGATCGAACCGCGCATTTGTGAATACGAACCATTTGAACCGGTGTTGGACTTGCTCGCGGAAGTGCCCGATCATGCGGTGTTATGCAGTCATGGCGACATCATTCCGGCCACCATCGCTGCCCTCGAGCGCCGAGGAATGGAAATCACCTCTCAAGCTGACTGGAGGAAAGCCTCGGTCTGGGTAATTAAGCGTTCACAGCGAGGTCATCTTTCGAAAGCGAAAGCGTGGCCCCCGCCAAAACGCGGATCGAAAAAGGATTAACCGCCCACGCCTAATTCGTCTGCAAGATTCTGGACAAGGTCTTTCACCTCGGCAGGCGGATTAGCCGCAAGGCAAGCGGCGACAAATGGTTGAGCGGCTTCGCCATCACCCACAAATCGATATTGGATAATTCCTAGGAAACAGAGCGGGTCCGCGTACGAGGGGTCGACCGTCACGGCCTCAACAAGAAGATCAACAGCCTCGGTAAATTGTTCGATCCCCGCATCCTCGTCAGGGTTTTGCCGGGCTGCGAGCGCGAGCGTCCATCCTCGGTACGTCAATGCCTCAATATTCGTCGGGTCCTCCACCAGCACAAGCGCGTACAGATCTGCGGCACGTGCGGGGTCGGCAAAGTTTGCCGCTCGAGCCTCTGCGAGGAGAGCGGTGGCGGTATCTCGAGAATCAAGCCCCGTCATTGACTGACCGGATAACCGCTCGCCAAGCGCATTCGCCAGCACGAACGCAAGAGCAGCCCCAACGACCACGACAATTACTCCGACACCAGCAATCGTTTTCCATCCGAGCCGGATGCGTTGCTGCGGCTCGACACGATCAGCATCGAGCAGGCGCAGTACTTCCGCAGCCCGAGCGACATATCCATCGCGCAACTCGGCGTGATCTTCGACAGAGATGTCTCCGGCATTGAGCTCTCGATCAAGATCATCGAGAGATGAGAGGAGAAAGTCTCGCTCTGCCTCGAGAGCCTCCCTGTCTTCAGTCATCGCGTTGACCTCTGTGACGCTGCAAAGCCTCATCGACGAGGTTGTAGTCGTCTTGTGAGGGCAACCCCAATGAAGCGGCTTCCGCGCGCCACCTTCGGAATGCAAACCACAGTCCGACTAGGCCAATCATTAACCCTGCAGCCGGAAGTGCCCAGATCAATGCGTCGAACCCCGATGAGCTCGGCACGAGCAACACCTTCCCCCCGTACGAGCTTGCGATGGAGGCAAGGATTTCATCATCAGTTGACGTCCCTTCATACACCGACGCCCTGATCTCGGCGCGAATTGCCTCCGAGGCAGGGTTACGCGACTCGAACACGCTCTCGCCATCGCACACCGGGCAGGCAACCCGCCGAGAAATTGAATCGATCCGATCCCCGGGATTCAGTGGCCCCGCATCGCGAGTTGAACCAATGGCGAGCAGAGCGACCACGGCAACAAACATCACTGCCCACGATGGCCACGACCGAAATCGATGTCGGTTACTCATAAACGTTCCCGGAGGGTTTGGATACTCGTCGACAAGAATTCTGCGGAAACCTCAGAGATCACTCTCCCCCGCACGATGCCATTCGGGTCAATGATCCAGGTTTCAGGAACCTGAGCAACTCCGAATCCGTTCTGGAATGAGTAATCCACATCGAAGACGACGGGCCAGTCACCACCGAACTCCGCGAAGAAAGCAGCGACGTCGTCAGGATCATCATTCTGGACAATCGTGTAGAACTCCGCCCCGTCAATGCCAAGGCTGCGCTGTTGCTCGACAAATTTGATGAGTTCAGGATGCTCGTTCCGGCACGGGATACACGTTGATGTAAAGAAGTTGAGCACCACCCACGAACCGCGACGACGCGACAGCTCGAATGGCGTTCCGTCATCGAACTCGCCAAATGCTGCTGGAGCAGCACGATCAAGAAGCACCGTCTCAGCTGAATCAGTCGATGGTTCAGCCATCATCAACACAGCGAAGAGCACAGCAAGAACCAGAGCAACCGCGCCCGCGACAAGTGGAGCGACTCTGCGACGCGGGGACGCTGTCGTCTCAGCCATGTTGTGTCTCCAACACTGGTGCTGACGTCGGGTCAGTTGGGCGACGAGAACGACGAGATGGCAGGGCGGACAAGATGGTGCCGATCGCCATCACCGCTCCACCGATCCACAACCACAGCACCATCGGCTTCACGAATACTCGCAGGACCACCTCATCAGCATTTGTTGCAGGAGGATCATTCCCATCAATTGTGAGGTATACATCACTGGTAAACCCTGTGCGGACACTCGGAGTAGGAACAGTCATTCCTTGCTGGAGGTATGTCGTCACTGCCGGGGCATAGACCTTCGAATCATCAAGTAAGACATCCGCCATCACCACATCGGCCCGAGCGGTCACCTCAGTCGACACGCCGACGAATTCAAACGAATGGCCTGCCCACTCGACACGCTCACCTCGTCCAATGGTGAGAGTCGCAGAATGTGTGTAGGAATTAGAAGCAGCAAGTGCAACGGCGATGAGGATGACACCGATGTGCACCAACATTCCTCCGTTGGCCCTTCCCACCAGGCCACGAAATCCCTGACGACGCGTGGCGAGTAGCAACTGACGGCCGGCAGCTCCACCTGCGAAGCCACCGAGCATAAATGCAATGAGGGGAGCAAGTCGATCGGCCCCAACCACCACCGCAATCGCAAGGGCTGCAACACCGCACCACGCAGGCCAGAACAGCCGGTCGCGTAATGTTCCTGCCGACGCAGTTCGCCACGGCAACACCGGAGCAACCGCCATCAAGAACAGCAGGATGAGTCCAATTGGCATTGACAGTCGATCGAAGTATGGCGCCCCAACAACGGTCTGACGGTCTTGAAATACTTCCACCAAGAGTGGGAACACCGTGCCGAGTAACACGATGAAGGCGAACAAAGCAAACACCACGTTGTTCGCAAGAAACGCACCTTCACGTGATACCGCTGAGTCGATTCGGCCAGGTGCTCGAAGCGCATCTCCACGCCATCCGATAAGACCCAAAGAAATGACGACCACAATGCCAAAGAATCCCAGTAGGTAGCCGTCGATCTCACCTGCTGCGAATGCATGGACGCTATTGATCACCCCTGAGCGGGTTAAGAACGTTCCAAGAATGGTGAGCGCGAATGTTGCAACGAGCAAGCTGAGGTTCCAGACCCGGAGCATGCCGCGCCGCTGCTGAACCAACACCGAGTGGATGTAGGCGGTGCCAGTCAGCCACGGAAGAAAGCTCGCGTTTTCCACTGGGTCCCACGCCCAAACCCCACTCCAACCGAGCACCTCGTAACTCCACCAACCACCAAGCAGGATGCCGATCGTCAGAAAACCCCACGACAGCAGGGCCCAGCGGCGAGTCTCGAGAAGCCAACCCTCGCCAACACGCCCGGTGATGAGCGCAGCAATCGCAAAGGCGAACGGAACGGTGAACCCCACGTAGCCGAGGTACAGCAACGGTGGGTGGAACAACACGAGTATGTGATTTTGCAGAAGAGGGTTCGGACCCGGACCGTCAAATCCAACAGGCACCGTTGCACCTCGAGCAAATGGCGAGGCCGGGCCGAAACTCACCAGCGCGAAGAACGTCATGACGACGTACATCACGACAAGCGCCCATGCCACAAGTTCGTCATCACGCCGACGAGCGAATCGCAATGCAACGCCACCCGTGAAAAGCGCAAGCACGATCACCCACAACAGAATTGAGCCCTCAAGTGCGCTCCACATAGCAGCGACGTTGTACAGCGTTGGTGTGGTTGATGAACCAACGCGCTGAACAAAGTCGATTGAGTAATCCCTTGCGAATAACGCCCATTGCATTGCGATGACCGCAAGAGTCGCACCGCCAACGATGATCGCGGCGTAGATCGGTGCCTGACGAAGCGCTCGCCGATTACCGCCGATGATCGCAACCGCTGTTGCTAGTGCACCGACCGATGAGGCCACAAGCGCAATGAGCAGGCCGGCGTTGCCGAGCGCCGCACTCATGCCGATGTATCGCAAGCTGCTGCGTCGGCTTCAGCTTCTTGCAAACGTTCATCGTTTACTGCGACGTAATCCTCTGAGTGCTTTACTTCAACCCGGTCACCAAGGAACATCCCCGATGGCTCATCGAACACGCCATGAACGACAACTGGGAGACACTCTTTGAAAATGCCACCAGGTTCACCGGCGTACTCAACTTGAACTGTCGACCCATTGAATTCAATATCGAACAGCGTCGCTCCAGTCGCAACAACAACCGATCCCTCTCCAACGGTGCCTTGGATACGCAGTCGTCGGCCTGTGTCGCATCCTGATCGAACGCCCACTTCGTCAACATTGCAGTAATAGTCCACCGCGGTCGACAGCGCTTGAGTGATGACGACTCCACCAGCAACCACAGCGAGCGCCAGAACCAGCACTGGCAACATGCGCCGTCGGGAACGCTTCGGCCCGTTTTCAGGCCGTGGAGTGAGATCCGGAGTGCTCACAGCCAGGGCTTGTCCTCATCAGAAATGTCGGCTGACAACCGCTTACCAACTTTGACTGTTCGCCAAGCGAAGATCAGTATCGATCCGAAGGTCAACGCGTACGAACCAAGAATGAAACCTGCATTCGTCATATCGAGGCACCGCCCTCCGCTCGACGCTGAGCGAGTGCCCTATCAAGACCGGATTCGGCAGACAGATCAATCATCGTCAGCATCCGTGACCGGTGCAGCAACAGCCACACAAACAGAAGTGTGAATGCGACCACACCAACGAACAGCGAGAACAGCATGAGTCCGTCGAGCGAGACATCCAGATCGGTTCCCAGCACAGTCGCCTCCTGGTGAAGACTGCGCCAGAGTTTCACACTCCAGTGAACAAGCGGAACTTCGAGCACTGCGAGCAGCCCGACAATTGCGCTTCGCCGAGCCCGCTGCTCACGAGAGCCTTCGAGTCCTCGGACTGCGAGGTACCCGACATAGCTAATGAACAACAAAGCAGTCGTTGTCAATCGGGCATCCCACTGCCAGTAGACACCCCACGTGATTCGACCCCACAACATGCCAGTCACCAAGGTGACGGCCATGAACACGACGCCAATCTCAGCCGATGCCCCAGCAACCCGATCGGCTTGCAGCGAATGACGCCGGCCAAACAAATGAACTGCT
>JALRDI010000323.1 GCA_023257035.1 Ilumatobacteraceae bacterium
GGTCGCAAACACCCGCATCAAGAATTTATTCAGATTGACACTACGAATGTTCTGTTCATCGTTGGCGGTGCGTTTGCCGGTCTTGAAGAAATTATCGAGCGCCGTGTGGGCGAACAGGGTGTTGGCTTTCATGGGACTGTCCGGTCCCGCCAAGAGCGCGATTCAGGAGAACTCTTCGCTCAGGTGTTGCCAGAGGATCTCGTCAAATTCGGAATGATTCCCGAGTTCATCGGCCGCCTTCCGATGGTCGGTGTTGTGCGGTCGCTCAACCGTGAGGCATTGATGTCGATTTTGACCGAACCGAAGAACTCGCTCGTTCGTCAGTTCACAAAAGTGTTTGAGTTCGAAGATGTCGAACTTGAGTTCACTGATGATGGGCTTGGTGCAATCGCAGACCAAGCGCTCATGCGTGGCACCGGGGCAAGAGGTCTTCGAGCGATCTTGGAAGAAGTTCTGCTCAACACGATGTTCGATCTTCCTGGTCGCGGCGATATCGCCAAGGTTCTCATCGATGCTGACACGGTGCTCGAGCGGGTGAATCCAACGTTGATTCCTCGTAAAGGTGCGACGCGTCAGCGCCGCGCGGCCAGCTGATCGTTCACCAAAATGAATCTCGACGACGCGCTGAGGTATCTCGACGACCACATCTCATATGACGTCACTGGGCGAATTGACTCGCCGACGACAGACCGAATTAGTCGTCTGTGTTCGGCGATGGGTGATCCGCAGCACTCGGCGCCTGTCATCCATGTCACTGGTACGAACGGCAAAGGTTCGACAGTTCAGATGATCACTCGTCTGTTGATGGCGTCAGGCCTCACTGTCGGTACGTACACGAGTCCGCATCTCGAGAGGATCAATGAGCGGATTCAGCGCAATGGTGAGCCGATTTCTGATGAAGACTTTGCTGAGCAAATCGCAGCAATTGCCCAATTAGAGGCTATTACAGGAGTTCGCCCAAGTTTCTTCGAGGCGATCACCGCAGCAGCATTCCGTTGGTTCGCCGACGTTGCTGTGGACGTCATGGTGATCGAAGTCGGACTCCTTGGCCGTTGGGATGCGACAAACGTTGTTGATGCAACGGTGGCCGTCATCACCAATATCGGTCTCGACCACACTGAGTTTGCTGGGCCGACACTTGCAGATATCGCGAAAGAGAAAGCCGGCATCATTAGTGAACACGGCGCGGTCATAGTCGGGGAGACAGATGCAGAGCTCATCAAGGTCTTTGCAGCGGAGCCTCACGCTTCAATGCTTATTAGCGATGAAGACTTTGCAGTCGTCGACAACACACTGGCGGTCGGTGGTCGATTAGTTGATCTTCGGACGCCCACAACTGTGTATAGCGATGTATATCTGCCCGTCCACGGCGCTCATCAGGCTCAGAATGCGTCGGTTGCCTTATGTGCAGTCGAGACATTTTTTGCTGCGCCTCTCAATGACGAAGTTGTACGTGAGGGCTTCGGAGAGGTCGAGATTCCTGGACGTTTTGAGGTTGTCGGCGTGCAGCCGTTGGTCATCGTTGATGGGGCTCATAACCCGCCGGGTGCCGACTGCTCTGTCAGCGTCTACTTCGACGATTTCAGGCCCGAGGATCGACGAATACTTGTGGTGGGTACCCTTCGCGACCCTCAAGAGATGATTTCAGCGTTGCGAGCCGACGACTTCGACGTCGTTATTGCATGCACAGCGCCGACCCCACGTGGAGTGCAGGCTTCGACGGTTGGCGCGGCTGCTCGCGCAGCCGGATGCCCCGAGGTGCTTGTCATCGATGACCCGGTTGGGGCCTGCGAGGAAGCGCTTCGGCAGGCGGGTTCAGAAGACGCGATTCTCGTGACGGGTTCGATCTATGTGGTCGGTGCAGTCCGGCAGACCCTGCTGCGTCACAGTGGTCGTTGACCGATAGCGTCGTGTCGTATGTCAGACCGCACACTCGTACTTCTTAAACCAGATGCTGTTGAGCGCAAGCTCGTTGGTTCAATCGTCGATCGTTTCGAGTCGAAGAACCTCGACATCGTCGCAATGGAGCTGCGTCAACTTGATGCGGTAACGCTCGAGCGTCACTACGAAGAGCACGTTGGCAAGCCGTTCTACGCTGATCTCGTTGCATTTATGAGCCGTGGACCCGTCGTTGCGATGGTAATTGAGGGGCCAGAAGACACTTGGGAAGTCGTGCGAACCATGATGGGAGCAACAAACCCTCGCACAGCGGCACCCGGCACAATTCGTGGCGATCTCGGCATTTTGTTCACTGAGAACCTCGTCCACGGCAGCGATTCGCTTGAGAGCGCGCAGCGCGAAATCGGCATTTTCTTCCCGAATCTGTAACATTTCGCCGGCAAGCACATTGGGTGCATGCCGTACACACTGCGGGAGGAGGACGCTGTGCGAAGTAACCCACTCGGTTTAGGTCGTGACCTTGCCATCGACCTCGGAACTGCAAATACATTGATTTACGCCCGAGGTCTCGGTGTCGTACTCGATGAGCCTTCCGTTGTTGCGATCAATGTCAACGATGGCCGTCCCGTTGCTGTTGGCGTTGAGGCGAAGAAGATGATGGGTCGGACTCCGAACCACATCAAAGCGATTCGTCCGCTGAAAGATGGTGTGATTGCGGACTTCGAGGTTTGCGAGAAGATGCTGCGGTATTTCATCCAGAAGGTGCACGCCTCAAAATGGTCGAAACCGCGCATGATCATCTGTGTTCCCTCGGGTATCACGGGGGTCGAACAACGAGCTGTTCAGGATGCTGCTGAGTACGCAGGGGCTCGTAAACCGGTTCACATCATCGAGGAACCAATGGCAGCAGCAATTGGTGCTGATCTTCCGGTCCACACCGCAGCTGGCAACATGATCGTCGACATCGGTGGCGGAACGACCGAAGTCGCAGTGATTTCGCTTGGTGGAATCGTTACCGCTCAATCGGTTCGTGTTGCTGGCGACGAACTTGATGATGCGGTGATCCAGTACGTGAAGAAAGAGTTTTCTCTCGCCATCGGTGATCGAACGGCTGAGGAGATCAAGATCCAGATGGGGTCTGCATGGCCACTTGAGGAGGAACTCACGGCTGATATTCGCGGTCGAGATCTCATCAGTGGACTGCCTCGAACCATTCAGGTCACCACAGAGCACGTTCGTGAAGCACTTGCCGAGCCTGTGAGCTCTATTGTCGATGCAGTGAAGACGGCCCTTGATCGAACTCCCCCTGAGTTAGCAGCCGACATCATGACCGATGGCATCACCCTGACCGGCGGTGGGGCGCTGCTGAGCGGCTTGCCGGATCGACTCTCACATGAGACCGGCATGCCGGTTCACATCACTGATGAACCGTTGTACAGCGTTGTGGTCGGCTCTGGCCGAGCATTGGAAAATATCAACGAACTCAGAGGCTTGATGTCCCTCGGTGGTGACCTCTGAGGAGGGCACGATCGTGGCGACATATTCTCCGGGACGCCGACGGGTCATTTTTGCCCTGACGCTCACATCTCTTTTCCTGCTCACCCTCGACATTCGCGGCAACCAGGTGCTTGACGGTGCTCGTTCTGGGTTCGGTTTCATCTTCCGTCCGATCAACCGCGCCGGTGAGGTAGTAACGACCCCTGTTGTCAGGTTGTGGCGTTCGTATCGAGAGTTTGATGACCTCGAAGAAGAAAACCGACAGCTGCGTGCAGAGATCGATGCTCAGAGGTCAGCCGAGATTTCTGCTCAGAACGCGATCATTGAGAACCAGGATCTTTTGGCGCTAGCTGGCTTGGAGAGCCTCGCATCTTATGGTTCGGTAACCGGCCGTCTTGTGGGGCAATCGCCGAGCAACTTTGATCAACAGGTTGAGATTGACCGTGGTGCGCGCCATGGGATCAGAGTGGGCATGGCTGCGATCAACGAAGCAGGTCTCGTTGGCAAGGTCACGAGCGTTGCCCCCCAATCAAGCATCATCATGCTCGTCACTGATCCGTCCTATGCGGTGCCGGTGAAAATTCTTGCGAGTAACGATGCTGCAGATGCATCAGCGACGATGACTGCAACGAGTGTGGCGTCGTCTGATGTTGAAGCGGCAGTCACCGATGCTGTCTCAGCAACATCGGGTACTGAAAGTGACGGGTCCGAGTCGACAACAACAACGACTACCACAACAGTCGTCGAAATCATTCGAGAGACCGGCGTGCTGAGGGGGCAGGGGAGTGATCGCCTCCCACGGGTGTCTTTTATCGCATCCGGCACGGGCTTCGGCCA
>JALRDI010000355.1 GCA_023257035.1 Ilumatobacteraceae bacterium
GTCCGCAATACGAAAGTGATACTGCCCGGAATTCAGCGATCGAGTCTGGGGCAACACGGCCGTGGAGCGAACAGGTCTCTGATATTCAAGAGTCCTGTGAACGCCTGGGTGCTGGGCTGTCGTCCCGGGTGGCCGATGAGAGCTCCTGGGAGGGGACGGCGACGCTGTTGAGTGGAGCCAATGTTCCTCGGACGACCCTTCCGCTGCTGAGGTGGAGAGAGGTCGAGGTTCACTGGGTTGATCTCGGATGCGGCCACAACCTTGAGGATCTCGACAGTCACTATTTGAGAAGTGACCTTCGATTACTTGAAATGCTGTGGCGGGCGCGTCGCCCGATCGGAATGACGCCATTGCATGCCGACATCTTGCGAATCCCACCGCATGAGCGACTCGGGTGGTTTCTCGGCCGTGTTGAGGTCGACGGCGTTCCCCCGAGCGGTCTTACCTAAAGATCACAATCTTGGGGAACGCAGCGTCAGTGTCCTCGGCTCAACGCGTGAAGTTCATTGATGAACGTTGTTAATTCGATTGACGTGCTTGAGAGTTGAACAAGGTCGCCGTACACACGTGCTTTTTCAATACCTGAACTAGCGGTGTTGAACCGGTCGACAATGTTCTTTACTTCGTTCCATATTTCGGGTGTGACGCTCGTCAGTTGTAGGTCGCGTTGAACAACAGGGTGCTCTGCGACATGCCTCAACACAGAACTGGTGGTTGCCATACTGATGACCTCGGTGATCGCGTCAGGCGAAGTGTCGTCTGCATTGACGACGTCGATCACTCCCACCAATTCCCGGCTGCCGGTGAGAGCGAGTGCAGCGCTGCCCCCAATAACCGGAGCAGCTGCCATTGCGACTTTTCCTGCGATTGAAAGGCTGAGCTTGATCCCCCCAAACAGTTCTGCCCGGCGCAACATTTCTGCGTCATGAGCGCTCTTCGCTGCATAATCGAAGGTGCGGGTGAGGTCATTGATATCTGCCAATTGCCCAGCGAGAGTGCTTGTGAGGTCAAGTTCAGAGCGTGAATTAATGGAAGAAATTGCATTCATAATCCGTGTTTCTCTGAGGTGGTGAAGAGCAACCCCCAACGCAACTCTCGATGGCTCATCTTCGAGGATGTCGGCAAGCAGTGGAGCAAGTTGTTCACGAGTGCCGATATCGATTGCTCCGTACGGCCCTTGTGACCGGATCACCGGGAGGTCAATCGTTGGAGCAATCATGTTGAGGTCGCTGATGAGAGCGGTTGCAGCCAGTCGGCTGCCTCCCGCGGTGAGTTCACCGTGCTCATGGTGAATCGCAACAAGATGTCGCAGCAGGGGACTGGCTCCGGTGATCAACATGCCGGAACGGCCTGCAGCCTCGACAGCTTGTGGGCTGAGGAAAGGGTTTGTTGCGATCTTTGCGAGCCGCGTGGGGTCATCGGTAAGAACTCGAGCGACCTCTGGTCGAGTGGAAACGCCTGAAAGGGTGGCGTTGAGTGCAATCTGCTCAGCCACAGGATCAACTCCAGGTGTTCGATTGGTTTCCTCGGGAGACGTGAGTGTGATGAGCACCGACTGCAGTGCTTCATCACCAAGTTGAGGGGTTACTCGTTCAAGTAGCCGGGCGATGGTTTGGTCGCTGCGAGCCGAGTCGCCGAGCGATCTTGCGAGTCGGTGCGTACGGTCGTTCGTCACCACTGCGGCGAGCAACTGGGCTGTCGGAAGTGACGGTTCAGATGATGCGCGATTGAGTAACAGCGTCCAGTCAGACCCAGGATGGTCGATTTCCCCTTCAGCTACACCGAGGTCGATCCCGGAGTGTGCAAGGTGTCGAGCCAACGCGGTGATCACTGTGTGGCTCATTGCGCCCCGTCCGATGTGCCTGACGAGTGTTACGAGCTCTGACCGGTCAGAGCTGAACCGAAACGTTGCTGTCGGTATTGATGTCTGGTGAAGCCCGCTCGAGGATTCCCACCGATGCCATCCATCAAAGTCCAAGATTCGAGTGAGGGTGGGGATGAGATCGTCGGAGATAGTGGAGCGGAGTGTTGATGCGACCCCGACTGACGATCCGCTCAGTCGACCTCGACGTGCATCGATCTGGGCAAGGGCGTGGAGCAAGTTCTGCCGGGTCAGCGCGAGACGTGCGGGATCAACCCAGCCGGTGGTGCCGTTCACCACCACGAAGACCCGTTGGCGCCTCCGGAGAACGTTTGTTGGTCAAGCTGCAGCGCGGCGGCCCGCAACGAGTCGCAGTGAAGTTCAACGCAGCGAATCGCGCCGAGCAAGGTCTGTCGCCAGTGGTCGGCGCTTGGCATCGACCACACCTCATCATTGCAATCGTGCAGCAGTCGCCGCAGGTCGAGACCTTGGAAGAAGTTTGCCTGCGAGCGGAGATCAGCAGCTGCAGAATTGACGTCACAGATTGGCTGAGAACCGTGTGGTTCGACGAGGTTCATTCCTGAGAGAGGGCGTCATGATGAGCGGCTCGGAATACGCCAACGGCTCAGCGAAGTGGCAGAACGACGTCATGGTGTGGGAGCCCGGTGTGGTCGTCAACGTAGCCGTCACCAACGGTTTCGAAGCCGTGAGCGAGGTAGAAGCCGAGAGCGGTGTCTCGCGCGCGAGCCCAAACCTCGTCGACGTGAAGGGTGCGTCCGAGTTCGGTTCCGGCGAAGAGGAGGGCTTGGGCGGCGCCTGTGCCTCGGAATTCTGGGCTGCTCGCCATGCCTCGTAACTGGAGTCCTGTCATCGGTTGCTGAGGACGACTGCGCTGGAACCAGCTTGAAATCGCAACGATGTTGCCGTCAGTTGGCTCGCATGCGGCGAGGTGGATGGCTGCGTCGTCACCGTCAAAATTCACATCTGTCGTGGCGGTGTTCGAGCGCAGTACCTCCCGGCGCAAGGCGAAGGTTTCGGTTGGGCTAACGACTCTGATGTCCCACGCACGACGAGCGTTCTCTGTCGAGCTCACGACCCCATCACGAATCGTGAGGAGTTGTTCACCTGCAGTTGAAGCTTCTGCGCGGTGATGTGTTACCCAAAGGGCAGTTGTCTGCGACGCGGTCAACGCCGCAACAAGGTCATGGAGAAGTCGGTCGTGAAGCGATTCGTCGAGGCCAGTGAGGGGTTCGTCAAGTAGCAGCACCTCTGGTCGTGGGGCTAGGGATCGTGCGAGTGCGACGCGCTTTGCTTCGCCACCTGAAAGATCCTGCACATTTCGTTGGCCGAAGCCATTAAGGCCAACAAGGTCAAGTAGTTCGTTGACGCGGCCAATGCACTCCGCACGACTTACACCCTGGCGGCGAAGCCCATAGCCAATGTTGTCGGCGACATTGAGGTGCGGAAAGAGTTGGTTGTCCTGAAAGACGAGCCCGATGTTTCGTTGAACGGTGGGAGTTGTTGTGATGTCGCGATCGTCAAGTCTGATACTGCCGCTGTCGATCGGGATGAGTCCGGCAACGGCAGCGAGCAACGTCGATTTTCCACTTCCCGAGTCGCCAACGATGACCGTCGTTGAACCATGCGCGACCTCAAACGAGGCCTGCGAAATGACAGGGACGTTGCCGCGAGATATCTGGAGGCCATTGACCCGGAGTGAACTCATCGTCGTCTCCGACTCGCCGCAGTATCTAGAGCAATCACTAGTCCCATTGTCGCGGACGCAAGGATGATCGACAGCCCATAGGCGCGGGCCCGAAAGTCTCCTCCGGTTCTCGAGAGCAGCCGCTCGATGATGATCGGCAGTGTCTCGCCGCCACTTCGAGACAACATGCTGGTTGCACCAAATTCACCAAGTGAAATCGCAACGGCGAAGCCTGCCCCGGAGAGCAATGGGATGGCGACGATCGGCATGACTGAGTTGGCGAGCGCTCGAATTGGCTGCGCACCAAGTGTTGCGGCGGCGCGCACCTGCCGTTGGTTGAGGGCAGAAAGGGCACCGATCGCTGGCCTGATGACAAATGGCGTCGCAATCAACGCGTGACCAAGGGGAGTCATGAACGATGATGCTCGCCAATCAACAGGTGGCACATCAAAGGTGATAAGCAGACCGAGGCCGAGGGTGACGGCGGAGATACCGAGAGGGAGCATGGCTGCACCATCGACAATTCGACCAATGTTCGGTGATGACGCAGTTGCGGCGACGACGAGAGTGGCAATGGTGAGTGCGAACGTGGTGGCTAACGCAGCCGTCGTGAGCGAAGTCAGCAGCGCTTGTGCAGGGTCGAATCCGAGTCGCAGCCCGGGGCGAATCGAGTTGCTGAAGAGGTTGCGCCATCCTGAGAGGCTGAGCGTGTTGTTGACCAGAAATGAACCTCGAATGAGGGCGATAATCGGCGCAAGAACTACGAGACAACTCCCAACGACGATGAGCGAACCCTGGCGTGAAAGTGGTTGCCGTCGCCCGTGTTGGTGAGGCATTGATCGTCGTCGAATGACGAGCCATAGTGCAAGGCCGACGACGAGGGTGAGGAGTTGCACGATGGCGAGCACCACGCCGCGGTCGATT
>JALRDI010000016.1 GCA_023257035.1 Ilumatobacteraceae bacterium
GAGAGTCACCTAAACTCGACAAAGTTGACCAGATTAGTCATAATTAGTAAAACCAACCCGAAAGGAACCCAAATGACTGTTACCGATGAGTTCATTGCTGCTAATTCTGCGTACGTAGAGAGTTTTGAAGATGGGGACTTACCCCTTCCTCCAGCGCGAAAAGTGGCCGTACTGGCCTGTATGGATGCTCGACTCGACCCAACTGCAATTCTCGGGCTGTCGAACGGCGACGCTCACGTAATTCGTAACGCCGGCGGCGTCGTCACAGATGATGCTGTTCGGTCACTAGTGATCAGTCAGAAGTTGCTCGGCACTCGAGAGATCGTTCTTCTTCACCACACCGACTGCGGAATGGTGACATTCAGCGACGATGAAGTGAAGGCCCAGATCGCTGCCGAAGTTGGCGTCAGACCGCATTTTGCGTTGGAGGCATTCCCAGACGTCACGGACGATGTCCGTCAATCCATTTCGAGACTGAAGAACTCACCGTTCTTGCCGAATGCGGAGAGCATTCGAGGATTCGTTTACAACGTTTCCGACGGTTCCATTACCGAGATTTTGTGAGTGGTGGTTGGGTCAGGCTTGCTGACCGGCATCGCCTGGGCCAAGTTCAGAAAACAGGGAATACGGCCCGCTCGCCAACTCGCTCAGACCGTGCGAGAGCGTAGATGACCTTCCAGTCGCCATGAATATGGCGGGCGATGCTGCCGACGATGTCGATCACGATCGACACCCCTAATGAGTTGGTCTCGGGTCGAGGCTCTCCCACGCTGACCGAAAGGTCATCAAGATGGAGCAAAACCTCGATCAACCGTGTCCGACAGAAGTCGTCGAGCGTCAGCATCCGGCCGCCCAGTGCGCCAACAAGGCGGTCGCTGGGCTCATCGGCCAACCGACGACTGAGCTCGGCTGCAAGGCCAGCGCATTTCGCGGCTGTTGCCTTATGGCCGATTGCTGACTCATTCGATGAGACCTGCTTGACCTGGTCGTGTATCGGCGATTCGACCGCAGCATGGAAGTAGGTGACCGGTGTGAGCAGGTCATCTACAGGTTGAGCATCGGCCGGCGTGCGGTCAAGATAAGCAATGGTGGCACCGGCGGCTCGCACGAGGTGAGCGGCCAAACTACCGACTGTCATTCCCTCGAGCGACGAGGGTGCATCCCACGCTGCACCAACCGAGGGTCGGCGCATCAACTCTGCAGCGGCCTCGACCGCTTCGATCACCAACCCACGGACGACAGCAGAGTCGTTTACGGATGAGGCTGGCGTGCGTTTACCCATGCGGATGAACGCTAGCCGAGGCAATCTGCAAGGGTGCTCGCTGGGTTCTGGGCATCATTCAGCCGGTACAACTCGTCGAGAAGTTCAATGAGTCGAGCGTCATCGGTGAGGCTGTTCATGTCGTCACTTTCACAGGCGCGACGTGGCTGCCCGAACCCGTCACGAGATCGTCAACGTTCGGAGGCCGACGGCGACTAGTTGCCCCATTCGTCCATTGGTAGACATGGCTGAACGTTGAGTTCACCGCCGAGTGAAGCTTGCAACGATGCGAGCACAGCATCGATCTCGGTTGAGTTCTCGCTCGTCGAACTCATCAGGCTCGCCACCTTGATCATCCAGTTGTCAGCCTTGAGGTAACGCTGCTCGCCGATAGGTGACTCAGGAGTGCATGAGTAGTCGTTATATCCGTACTCGTTTGCAATATCGGCGGTTTCCCATGCATAACCGGTTGCCATTGGTCCGCTGCTAAGACATGCAACGCTCACTGCAGGAGACAGGATCACAAGGTTCTCGGTGCAGGTGTAGCCCTGATCCTCGATAGCTGCTTGCACAATTTCCATCGTTGCGGCTGCGGCCTCGCCTGGCTCGGTTGAACCAGCAGGCGAGTCTGCGATCTCAGCAGAGGTGGAACTGTCTGACCCGCCACACGCAGCAGTAGCAAGCGAGAGTGCGGTGAGAGATGCAATGGCAACAAATTTCTTCATGAACACTCGTTGCCACAACACCCATTTTTGACGAGTGGAAATTTCTTCAAAAAGAATTCGCAAAAAGTGTGAGATCTCTGCAAGAGGCTGCTCTGGACGGGTGTGAGGCACTAACGCCCACCCAAACAAGGGAGTAACCCAATGAACAAGTTCCGTATCACCACAGCAATCGCAACTACTGCGCTCTTCACCTTTGGCCTTGCCGCCGGCTCAGTATCTGCCTCGGTCGTCGAGGTAGATGGTCAATGCTTTGATATTGATGGCAACGGCTATCCCCGCCCGGTCGACTGCCCACCCGACATCGAGTTGCCAGGTCCCACCGATCCATTTGCTGATCGTTGCTACGAGGAGACCTTCGGCGGATTGCAAATTCCGGTGCCGTGCCCAGAGGACGACGAGGACAGCATGCTGGTTCCAATTCTTCCCGGAAGTTACACCCCGCTTCCAGGAACGCTCACGTTCCCATGGTTAGGCGGGTCCGGTGATGGTGACGATTCCACTGAGGCTGACGAGGCCGTTGAAGAAGAAGCAACACCAGCAGAGGATTCACTGGCTGAATCAGCTGAGGTTGAGGCCGATGCTGCCGTCGACGCTGATGGCGCCGAAGATATTGAAATTTCAGCGGAGATTTCCGAGCCAGCACCATCGGTCGTCGAGGAGTCAAATGAGACTGCATCGGCGGGTATCGCAGAAGCGGCCGCCGTCGCAACCAACAACTCGGCTGGCCAGCCGATCAATGACATCCTGACTGACGAGACTGACCGATCAGCAGAAGTTGTTGACGCATCGTTCGAGATCGCAGCATCTGCTCCGGCTGATGCCCCGGAGGCACTGTCAGAGGATTCAGCAGTCGATGCGGTGAGCCCTGAAGTGACTGTTCAAGATGCGGCAGAGCAGTCAAGCTCGCTCGGTCTGATCGCAGCCATCATGCTCGTGCTGCTCGGCGGTGGCGGTCTCGCCAGCGTCGGAGTGCTCGCAACTCGCAAGCGGAGCTGAGCCCCTCAAGCCCGCTCGTAATTTCTCCCTTACACATGCCCGTCGGAGCCATGAGGTTCCGGCGGGCATGTCATTTTTCGTGGAGTGTGTCCGAGGCCGTATTCGGTTTACGGGGGCTCATGCGTTTAGAGTCAGCGCTGAGACTGAGAGGGCCCTGGCCACCATGTTTCGGCCT
>JALRDI010000196.1 GCA_023257035.1 Ilumatobacteraceae bacterium
CACTGAATACCAGCGAGGGACTATTTCGAGCGAAATCGACGAGCGAACCCTCCGCGAGGTCTATCTGCTCCCATTTGAGATGGCGGTCGAACACGGTGTTCAAGCAGTCATGACTGCGTACAACCGGCTGAACGGTACGTACTGTGCCGACCACAAGTGGTTACTGCAGAGCGTTCTCCGTGACGCTTGGGGCTTTCAAGGAACAGTGATCTCTGACTGGTTTGGTCTGCACTCCACAGCCGAAGGACTACATGCCGGTCTCGATATCGAAATGCCTGGCCCGACGCGTCACCGAGGCGAACTCCTCGAGACTGCGGTGACGAATGGCGATGTCGATGAGTCGGTTATTCGAGCATCGGTTGAGCGAGTTCGAGCACTTGCGGAATGGGCTGGCGCAGGATCGAGCGACGGTTCGGAACGGACTGAAGATGATGCGGAAACACGTGATGTTCAGTACCGAGCAGCGGTTGGCTCGACAGTTCTTCTGACGAATCATGGCGAGCAGTTGCCCTGGTCGCCAAATTACAGCGAGAAAATTGCCCTCATCGGGCCCTATGCGTCAATGGGTCGTCCACAAGGCGGGGGCAGTGCAAAAGTTCGGCCGTCGTGGGTTGCATCACTTCTTGAGACACTGAATGGCGGCGGTCATCGAGTCGAGTGGGCGCAGGGGTGCTCAATCGAACGGTTCCACCCGGCGATCAGAGGCAGCTTCTCACTCGACGTCATTGACGAAGCAGGTCGATCTCTCTCATCGACGACGACATCACTCGACGCGTTCTGGCAGGACGGACCGGGTGACGATCTTTCGATGCGATTTGGGGCGACCGCATCTGGAACGTTTACGCCCAACGAGTCAGGCCGATGGTCGCTTGGGTGTCGTTCAGTCGGTGAATGCCGAATTTCAGTAGATGGCGTTGAAGTACTCACCATCGCAGCCGGAGATGCCGGTGGAAGCATGTTCGCTCACGGATCTCCTGAGCGTTCGGTAGATATTGATCTCGAGGCAGGTCGCGAGATTGAGATCTCCGTCGAGTACCCACTTGATGACCACCCGGGAATTCGTGGATATTCAGTTGGGTTGCGCCCTCCAGAACGAACTGACCTACTCGCACAAGCCGTTGCTCTCGCTGCAGCCTCTGATCGCGTGCTGCTCGTCGTTGGCACCGATGACGACTGGGAGACAGAGAGCGAAGACAGAACGACCATGCAATTACCGGGTCGACAAGATGAATTGATCTCTGCTGTTGCTGCGGTCAACCCGAACACTGTGGTGGTTGTGAACGCGGGGTCGCCAGTCACGATGCCATGGCGAGATGAGGTCGGGGCGATTCTCTACATCTGGTTCCCCGGTGGGGCGCTCGGTGACGCTCTGAGAGATGTCGTCTTCGGAGAAGTCGATCCCGGTGGGCGTCTCCCACTGTCGTTCCCGAAGGCGCTTGCTGATACTCCGGCGGCAGCGAACTACCCAGGCGTCGACGGGAAAATGCACTATGCCGAAGGTCGACAAATCGGCTATCGCTGGTATCGGTCAACCAACACCGAACCGCAATTCTGGTTTGGCCACGGCATGTCGTACAGCAAGTTTGAGGTTGCTGGGGCGCAAGTGGCGGGGGACATTGGCGAAGAAGTTGTCGTCAACGCCACAGTGACAAACGTTGGTAGTCGGCGCGGTGTTCACGTCGTGGAAGTGTTCAGTTCTTATGAGGGCGATCACGAGGAGATGGCGAGAGATTTCCGGTTCGTGGGTTGCGCAAAGGTTGACCTTGATGTCGGTGAATCTTGTCCTGTCACGATCAGCCTTTCACCGCGAAGATTTTCGTCATGGATTTCTGGTACGTGGAATATTCCTGAAGGTGACTTCGCAATCCACCTTGGGCGTTCAGCGGGTGATCTCGCCGAAATCGGTCGCATTTCTGCGTGACTCGACTTGATCTTCGGTGAGAACCGTGTTGACCTCAGCAGCAAACAGCGCGATCGCAGCGTGAAGCGAAATCCACGCGGTGACGGCGAGTACTGAAGCGAAGGTGCCGTAGACGCCTTGAGCGCCTGAGAGCAATCGAGCCACGATCGTGGTTCCTGCGAGTTGAAGAAGCGTGAATCCCATGCCTGCAGCAACGGCACCGACTCGTACCATCTGCCACGTTGCTTGAGCTGCAGTGAGGTATCTGAACATTGTCCCGATCATTGCGGTGTTCACGACGAGTGCGCTCAGCGCAACGAGCGACTGTGAGACGAGACCAATCTCGGCGTAACTCGCGATGCTGGTGAGGATGACGGTTGCGATCTGTCCGGCAGCAATCGTGAGGAGGCCAACGATTCCATGAAGCCGGCGGATGACGAGGTTATGGCGGTCACCTAACGGGACTTCCCAAATATTGTCGAGTGCGTCTTGTAACGCGATGAACGCACGTGTTGCACCCCACAGCGCACCGAGTGCACCCAACACGATTGCGAGGGTGCTTCCCGATAGTCCGCCAGTTTCGAGTAGCACTTCGCGGCCAATGATCG
>JALRDI010000259.1 GCA_023257035.1 Ilumatobacteraceae bacterium
CACTCGCAATCTGGGCTGGAAACGGGGAGCCTGGGTATTCGCCCTTGACGGCGCTAAGGGCGCGTTGGGTGCTGCCGTTGGACTGGTCGTCGATGGCCGTCCACTCGCATACCTCGCTGGAGGTGCCGCAATTCTCGGCCACTGTTACCCAGTTACCCGCAGATTCAAAGGCGGTAAGGGTGTTGCAACCGGCGGCGGTGCATTCGCTGTGCTCACCCCACTAGTGTTTGCCGTTCTTGTACCAACGTGGGTCATCATCTCGAAACTGACAAAAACCGCCGCACTTGCCTCGCTGATTGTCCTCTGTGCAATTCCGTTGGGGGTATGGGTGAGCGGAAGAGACCTGTGGGAGATTCCAGCGTCGATCGGTATCGCCATCCTCATCGCCCTACGCCATGTAAGCAACATTCAACGCATGCGAAGCGGATCTGAACTTCGCCTCTAACGACTCACAGCTGGAGCTCCCGGAGGAGTTCTGAGAAGTCGTAACTGTCGAGACTTGGCAGATGACGGTCGACGACGTCGTGGAGTAACTGCTGCCAGATGTCATGCCGGAAAAAGAACCGTCCCTCTCTTACGACGTAGTTCAGCAGAAAGAACCGGTAGGCCTCTTTTAGGAACAGGACCTCTTCAGGACTCAACGGAAATACCGAGTGGTAGGCGCGCAGGAATTGTCGGAACCTCGGTTCGAACATCGTGTGCGCTCCGTAGGTGAACGTCGAGCGGTCGCCTGTGCGAGACGAGACCCGCGACAAGAAATAGAAGTCGAGAAGGCGAGTCTCGTAGCGGAACCAGTCGTAATCCCAACGACTGAACAACCGAAAGCGACCCGATTCATCGAAGTCAACGGAGAAATTCCCGAGGTTCCAGTCGATGAGCACGGGCTGTTTCGCCCAGTAGTCATAGCCAGATTCGTGGACAGCCATCAAAAACCGGTGAGTATGTCGACGAATGAGATCGATCCGTGATGGTTCGAGGGTGAGCTCCTCGGCTGCCCGTCGGCTCGCTGTGAGGTCGTAGAGAGCGATTGCGTCAGAGGTGACCGTTTTCGAGGTCGGCGGAATCAGCCGGGCAACACCTGCAGTGGCTCGATGGAACTTCGCCACCTCTTCGCCGAAATTCGTCACCTGCTCCGGCGCAAGAATCGCCGGTAGATGATCGCGGACCTCGACCTCCCGGTAAAACGCGACCCACACATCCCCGTCGTACCAGACATATGGCCGACCATCTGCAGTGAGGGTGCTCGCCATGAAATGTTCGAACGGCCCACCGTCGAGCAGCCGTGACGTTCGGTGGAGGCGGTCGTGGTCCTCCGCAAAAAGAAAGAACGAACCGTAGTTCGATGATTTTGCAATGATCGTTTCACCATCAGTGAAGCGAAGTCGGTACACCCGATTCGTTGACACCATTGCCGAAAGTTCAACCAGGTCGACAATCGATCGCCCGTCTCCATATTCGACCCAGGCCTGCTCAACCGAAGAACGATGTCGTTCGTCAGAAATTTCAAGGCTCATGTGAAATTCCGCAATCTCAGACTGTTCGACACGACGAACACACTCGACAACACCATGGCGAGGCCGGCAACGAACGGCGACAGGCGACCCGACATTGCGAGCGGCACCGCTGCGACGTTATAGCCAAAGGCCCACAACAAATTCATCTTGATCGTGCGAAGCGTCCGTCGAGAAAGCCTGATGGCATCCACCACCGAGGTCAACTCATTTCTCATCAACGTCAGGTCACTCGCGTGCACAGCAACATCAGAACCTGCACCCATCGAAATACCCAGGTCTGCCGCAGCGAGAGCAGCCGCGTCATTCACGCCGTCTCCTACCATCGCAACGCAATGGCCCGCAGCCTGAAGATCCGCAACGAGCCTCAATTTGTCAGCAGGGCTCAGACCGACATGAGTGTCGCCCAGCGGAATTCCGACCTCACTTGAGATCGCTTCAGCAACTGAAGCTCGATCGCCGGTTGCCATGAGCGGACGAATACCTAAGGATGAAAAGTCTCTGATTGCCGCTGCACTCGATGGCTTAGCTTGGTCGGCGACACAAATTGTTCCAATGACCTCATTGTCGACGACGACATCGACACTCGTTTCCGCAG
>JALRDI010000313.1 GCA_023257035.1 Ilumatobacteraceae bacterium
GTCTGGAACGCGCTCGTCTCATCGGCGACACGGGATCTTCTGCCATGACGAACGAACTCGCCATCGACGCCGACAACATCAGTGCCGTTGCTCGCATCGCATTGACCGACGACCTCATTGAAGCCACCATTCGTGGACAACGTCCTGGGGTTGAGACTGGCCTTGAGCGTGTTCGGATTCGTCCGGTGGCGATTGCGGATGACATCGTCTTCCAATTCGAAGAATTCGACGGCACGAAGACCAACGTCACGAATCTCCAACGCGACGACGCAATGACGCACTTCGTTGAACTCTTTCAATTAGGCATGAAAACTGCCTATATCCGTATGAATGAACACGATCTACAGGTGACGATCTCACGTAAAGGCAAAGTTCAACAAGTTCGCCACGCCGCCTCTCGTGAGCAATCTGACACTCAGCATGACCGTCAGAAACAGCACCTCATTGCTGAATCGGCGCCATTCCTTCGCCATGTCGGTATTTCCACCGAGGCAGGAGTCGTTCGGCCAACAGCCAGAGACAAGTACCGACAAGTTCAACAGTTTGTCGACATTGTTGACCATCTCGTCCGAGAGCACGACCGCTCAACACCACTGCGAATTGTTGACCTCGGTTGTGGCTCCGGAGTGCTCACTTTGGCAACGCACTATCACCTTGTCAAAACGGGCTTCAATGTCCACACCACCGGAGTTGACCTCAAGAGCGATCTCATGTCGGGGCTCAATAACATCGTCACCCAACTCGGATGGGGTGAGATCACATTTGTTACCGGCGCAATCGCTGACTGGAAGCCTGAATCGAACGTCACCCCGAACCTTGTCATTGCACTTCACGCGTGCGATACCGCGACCGACGATGCCATCTCTCAGGCGGTGAAATGGAAGAGCGATTACTTGCTCGTTGCACCGTGTTGCCAGCACGACCTGCAACGACAAATCGACCGCTCACATGTGCCAGCTGGATTTGCATCCCTCATCCGCCATGGCATCGTTCGAGAACGTCTTGGTGATCTCCTCACCGATACCTTTCGGGCGGACGTGCTCGCTGCACTTGGCTGGCGCACCGATGTCATCGAATTCGTTGATAATCAGCACACTGCGAAGAACATTATGATTCGATCGACGAGGACCGAGACCGCCGATGATGAGGCACGACATCGAGCTCTCGAAATGGCAAGCGAGTGGTCGCTAGAACCGGCGCTCAAACATCTGCTGGCGGATTAATCAACGACGTCACGAGTTCGGCGAGTGCAAGCGCGCCAAGTTCTCCGCTCCAGCGTCCTCGGACAAGTCCGCTTTCATCGATGAGCACCATAAATGGGAACCCCGTCACACCGAAGGCTTCCGCTGCAATAAACGAAGAGTTGTTGCTATCAAATGCGTCAGCAATGATTTCGTAGGTCCAATCTTTCTCGTCGAGCCAGCGTTCGGGTGGAAAATTTGGTCGCTGAGGGGACACTGCGGTGCTGACACCAACAACTCGGAGCCCTACCGGCCACGCATCTGCATCACGAATCCGATTGATTTCAGGAATTTCGTTATTGCAATGTGGGCACCAATGTGCGAGAAACACGACAAGGGTTGCAGTCCCGTCGGTTGACCGAATAGCAACTTGGTTGCCCTCAAAGTCCTCTCCGATGATCGAAGGGATTGGCCCCCCGACTGCTTCATCAGAATGTGAGTCGAGAAGAAACGGCAGAGCGTTCCCGTCTACTG
>JALRDI010000015.1 GCA_023257035.1 Ilumatobacteraceae bacterium
CGGATTACCACGACATGGAGCTCCGGACCGACGGAACAGCCCTGCTTCTGGGGCAGGAAATCGCGGTAGCGTCCATTGCCGACAGCGCCCCGGATCCCCTGGACCAGGAGCGGGCCATCATCGACTGTCTGATCCAGGAGCAGGATAATACAGGGAATTCCCTCTGGTTCTGGCGCGCTTCCGACCACATTCCGCCCAATTGGTGCTGACTTCGAATATATCTACAACCCTTCTGCTGACATGGCTGATATGGCAAGCTCAATTCAAGCTGCTGCAGCTACTCAACCAGATGGTATGGTAATTTCTTTACCAGATCCATAAATAATGTCAAAATCTACTTTTTTAAACGGAGGTGCCAGCTTATTTTTAACAACCTTAACTCTAGTTTCGTTACCATATATCTCCTCACCACGCTTGCCCTACGGGAACTCGAAAACCTCGAGATGCCATCGAGTGCCATCTCCTCCTTCACTGAGATTGATGGCGCCCGATTGCGGTCACCAGGGGGACGGGAATTCACCATTCCCCTGCCAACCACAGGAACCTACGCAGCCGTAGCAAGAAGACTCGACCTCGATGCCAGCCTTCTCGATCACGCCCGCCAGGTTGGCGCACAGGTCCTCGAAGGCGTCGCCGTCACTGGAGCACACCAAGATGGCGAGGGTACGCACATCGAACTCGACGGCATTGGACGGGTCAATCCATCTTTTGTGATTGCTGCGGATGGCATGTGGAGCACTGTGCGTCGCGAGCTCGGGCTCACACCTGAGAACTACCGCGGTGAGTGGCACGCATTCCGCCAATATGGGCAAGGAGCAACCGGGGTCGCTAAGGACGAACTCATCGTCTGGTTTGAGCGCGATCTCCTTCCGGGGTACGCCTGGTCATTCCCATTGGGAAATGGCGAGGTGAACATCGGATTTGGCATGCTGCGTGGCGAAATACTCTCGGGCAAGAAGATGGCGAATATCTGGCGGGATCTCCTCGAGCGTCCCCACATCCGTGAAGCTCTCGGTGACGGGTTCAGGCTGGTTGACCGCCACACTGCTTGGCCTATTCCTGCACGAGTTGGAGAGATGCCGCTGTCGGCTGGATCGGTTCTATTCACCGGAGATGCTGCAGCTGCTACCGATGTACTCACCGGCGAAGGAATTGGCCAGGCCCTTCTCACCGGACGCCTCGCCGCCGAAGCGATCATTTCAGGAGGGCCAGCAACTTCTGTCGCTGCTACCTACGAGCGTGAAGTCAAGGGCGAACTCGTTGCCGATCACCGCATGTCGGTGCGCCTCGGCAAGGTACTTGGCTCGCCACGTGGTGCTGAAGCAGCGTTGGCGATCGTGGCGAAGAGCGGAGGGTGGGGCCGACGAAACTTCGCCCGTTGGATGTTCGAAGATGAACCCCGAGCGATCGCAGTCACCCCGCGCCGGTGGCACCGAAAGATGTTTTCTCGCCCCGGGGCTTGGGCGAACCAGTAGCGCCCAAATCTCTGACAATTACCTAAAGGCGAGTCGAGTTACGCCTCTGACCGAATGACATCGATACCGGATGGATCGACGAGCATGTCGTGAAGACGGAAGTTGTGATTGTGTCCGACATGATGCAGCCCAAAGGCTGACTGAATTGCGGTGTACATGCCCATTGCATCCAAGGTGTGATTGACGCTCTGCTTTGCAAGATTTAGACCGAACATCGGGCGCTTTGCGATATGCGATGCGAGATCAATAGTCGACTGCTCAAGTTCGTCGCGAGGCACCACCCTTGAAACCATTCCTGCGCGATGGGCCTCCTCCGCGGTAATGGCGCGACCGGTGAACAGCATGTCTTTTGCAAGTCGAGCACCCACTTCAAACGGATGCGTGAAGTACTCATGACCGTTCACCCCAAACGCAACGACAGGATCAGAGAACGTTGCATCATCTGAGCACACGATGAGATCCATCGGCCAAATGAGCATCAGCCCTCCAGCAATCACCTTTCCCTGCACTTGAGCAATCGTTGGCTTCGGCAAATTACGCCATCTCCAACACAAACCGATGTACATCTCCGCTTCGGTCGCCATGTATCCCTCAGCACCTGGGGCATCGAAATGGCACCACGTACCGATCGCATCAACGTCATCCATCGAGGTTCCTGCGGCGAGATCATGGCCAGAAGAAAAATGCTTGCCATCGGCGGCGAGCACGATCACACGAACCTCAGGATCTTTCGCCGCTCGGTCGAAGGCCTCATTGATTTCGCTCAGCATGGTGTAGTCCTGAGCGTTGGCTTTTTCAGGTCGAGCAAGGGTGATCCGTGCAACCCGTTCCGCCGGCATGTCATATCGAATTGTCGTCCAGTCGCTCATCACAACGATTCTTGACGATCTCCACTAAAAATCAGCAGGCGGGGCATCGCATACAGTGAGAGGCATGCGAACCGGGATCTTTCTGTTCGGCGGGGTCGAAATGGACGATGCGGGTGCCGGACTTCCTGCACCGACAGATCGGCGATACGACAACAAGGCTGTGTGGCACGCGACGGAACGAATACTCGATATGGGCGTGCTCTCTGACAAGTTGGGCTTCGACTCGTTCTGGCTTACCGAACACCATTTCCAGTATGAGGGTTACGAGATCATTCCCAATGGTCTTCTGACCGGCGCAATCCTTGCGGAACGAACCGAGCAGATTCGCATCGGTATGGCATTCAACATTGTTCCGCAATGGCACCCACTCAAATTGGCGGAAGACTTCGCGACTCTTCACAACATCTCAGGCGGGCGCGGCATTCTCGGAGTCGGTCGTGGAACTGTTCCACGTGAGGCAGAAACCCTCGGAACGAAGATCGGAAGTTTTGACAATCCGGACGCAAAAGCTGCTGATGACCTCAACCGAGCAATGTTTGACGAAGCAATGCAGGTCATCCACCTTGCGATGAACAACGAACGATTCTCCTTCCACGGCGACGTGTACGATTTTCCGCCGGCCGGCATTCCTGATCGAGGGGGTTTTGTCGAAGATCTCACCCTTGTTCCTCGACCGCTCTACCCCTATGAGACGTGGCAGGCGATCACCTCTCCCCCGACTCTCGACCAAGTCGCAACATCTGGTTGGGGTGGAGTGTTCTGGAATAACCACCACTCGTTCACTCGAGCGCGTTGGGAACACTTCGCTGAAACCTATGCCTCAGTTCATGGCAGCGAACTCGCACCCGGCGAAAAGCGCGCGTTAGTGCTCTGCACCTGCGTTGACGACACACGGGAAGCAGCGATTGCGTCGGTACGGCCGGGGCATGATGAGTTCTGGAAGTTCCTCGGGCCCTACGGATGGTCAAAGGGATACATGGGAGAGGACGGAAAGCCATCGCCACCTGGTCTCATCCCAACGCTTGAGGATTCAATGGGCCGTCAGCGCACATGGGCAGTTGGCACCGCCGATGACGTGGCAGAGACAATTGCGATGTACCAAGATGAACTAGGGCTTGAAAATCTCATCATCTTCCCCGCAATGCCTGGAGACTCATACAACAAGGTTGACGAGCAACTTCATCGACTCGCGCAAGACGTCTTGCCCAAGGTCTCGTAGCACCGATCAATAACTGCGTCGCCTACGGTGGCGACATGACCAGCAACAAGCGAGTAGGCCACCTTCCAGCGCTCAGTGAGGCTGACCTCAACGATGCCCAGACCCAGTTATGGAACGACATCACTCAAGGTCCACGTGGTGCCGCTCCATGGATGGTTCAGGATGGATCGCTCACTGGCCCCTTTAACGCCTGGCTCCAAATTCCAGACATCGGACGAGCATTCGCATCCGCCGGTGAACACCTTCGATTCTCATCGAGTCTCGATGCAGTCACCCGAGAGCTTGTCATCCTCACGGTGGGGGCTCGCTGGAGAAGCGAATTTGAGTTTTGGGCTCACGCAGGTATCGCCCGCGATGCGGGAATGTCAGAAAATCTCATCTCAGCAATTGAGTCGGGCTCATCGGCCGCAGTGAAAGAAGCCTCGATGAGCGATGCCCATCCAATGATTCACTCGGCTGTCTCTTCACTGGTTGAACACGGCGTCATCCCTGCATCTCAACTTGCCGAACTGACCACCACACTCGGGGAACCAACGGCGGTCGAGATCGTTGCTCTCGCGGGTTACTACACATTGGTCTCGTTCACTCTCAACACATTCGCTGTACCGCTTCCGGAGGGCGAACAGTTGCGCTTCTCGTGAGCACCTCGGTTGCCGCGTAGCCGACTCTTTCCTAACGCATTGGCGGGAATACCCTCACATCACACACCATTTCGAAGGAGCGCAACATTGTCACAACGAGACACACTTCGGACCGTCTGGGACCGAGGCGGCGAGACCCTCGGCGCATGGACGTTCATCCCCTCCTCTGTTTCGGCTGAATCATGCGCGCGAGCCGGCTTCGACTATGTCTGCGTTGATGCTCAACACGGTGCGATCGGCTATAACGCTGCGGTTCCAATGATCCAAGCGATCGAATTAGGGGGAAGTATCCCCATTGCACGAGTGCCGTGGAACGAACCGGGCATCATTGGGAAGATGCTTGATGCGGGATGCCATGGTGTCATCGTCCCGATGGTGAATTCTGCTGACGAGGCCGAAGCGGTTGTGCGAGCAGTGCGTTATGCACCCCGTGGATCAAGGAGTTGGGGGCCGGCTCTTGCGGCGCCCCGCCACGGCGACTATCGAGCATGGGCAGATAATCATGTTGCGGTCATACCGATGATTGAAACTGTTGAGGCACTCAATAACGTCGACGAAATTCTCAATGTCGACGGTGTTGACGCTGCATATGTTGGGCCAGCAGATCTTGCCATCAGCCTCGGGCTGGGACCGACAGGCAATGATGGCACTGCCCAATTCGACGATGCGCTCGCAACGATTGTTGACGCATGTTCCCGACACGGAGTTGTGCCAGGAATTCACGCAAGTGCCGCACTCACTGCGCTGCGACGAAGCCAAGGGTTCCGCATGATCACAGTGTCGACAGATCTTCCTTCGCTTCGCCTTGCCCTGGCCGGGGAACATGACCTCGCTCGTTCGGGTGGTCCGGCGCAAGACAGTGCCGGGTCAGGGCCATACTGAATTTTCGCTCGACAGATCAATTGCAATTCGACCGCGCTCAATGGTGACCGGATAGGTCCGCAACGATTCTTTTGCGGGCTTTCGAGAAACTTCACCTGTTCGGCAGTCAAAACGAGCGTTGTGCTTAGGGCATTCAAGTTCCTCGCCGATCACCGCCCCCTCTGCAAGATGAACCTTCGCATGGGTGCACCACCCATCGCAGGCGAAGAGTGAACCGGTTGATGTTTTCCCAACGACAAGACTTTGATTGTCCACGTCAATTCGTCGTATCTCGCCATTTTCAATCGAACCCTCTAACCCAACGATGACCTCACCTCGAGGTCCACGCATCCAGCTTTCTGCACCAATGCTGATCGGGCGGGCACCGCCATGAATTTCTGGAAGGTCCAGAGGAATCTCGTACGTCGGGTCAACCTGTTGGTGACGCAAAGCCCCAAAAATTTGTCGATAGGCAGCCCACGTTGAAGGAAGTGGTGGCGCAAGTTGATCGCCAATTTCGCGGTGCAATGCGGGTAGCGAAAAGTAAGGAACGCTCGGGAACATGTGATGTTCAACATGAAAGTTCATGTTGAGATAGAGAAATCGAAACAACGGATTCATCATTACGGTGCGGGTGTTGCGCCGATGATCAAGAACGTTTTCTTGGAGTCCGGCGTGTTGCGTGATTCCAAAGAACACCACAAGCCAGCCACCGAGAAAGGTTGATCCTCCGATCAATACAACTGGCAGAACACTTCCCATCACGGCACTCACCAAAATGGTGACGAGAAGAACAGCGACCATTATTTGAGATTCGACTACCACACGTCGTCGCTCGTGTTCGGGAACCAATTCTCTTGCTTCTTCATCAAGTGCTCCAACGGCGTGTCGTACGAGCCGAAGCACCAACCCTGTTCCTCCCTGAAGATGAGTGAAGCGCCACAGGGTCCCCGCAATACTCGGGGGGCGTTGAAACGCGATCTCGGCGTCGTGGCCCTTGATGATCGTGTCTGTGTGATGTCGATAGTGCGACCAACGCCAGACGGTTGGCCCGCGCAGCAGCATGAAACACGCGAGGTAATAGACGACGTCATTCGCTCTGCGAGAACTGAATGCCGTTCCATGCCCCATCTCATGCCATCGAGCATCGCTTGCACCACCGTAGAGCGCCGCATACGCCATGACCGCAGGAACCGACCACCACGACCATGCTGTGGCAACAACCCCCCATCCAGCCAGCACCGTCAATCCGAGCCACAGCGCAGTGCTTATTGCCGCTCGGGCATTCGATCGCCGCTGCAACCGGCGTAACTCTGATGGAGCGATTGACGGCAAGACCCACTCGGCATCAACAAAACCGGCTTGACGGGCAAGGTCAGTGTTTGCTGCCGAAAGCTGATAGGTGGTGATGGCCTCTGCTGCCATTGCCCCAGTTTTGCCGATCTCGAACGTCAGGTGACGACCCGTGCCTTCGACACATAGAGGTCTGTTTGACCTACAACGTTCAGGCGTACTCGTGACAGACCATGCCCAACGCACAATGCCAGCCAAGATGAGGTCTAGTGTCGAAACATGGCTGACCTACTCGATCTTTCCTCTCGCATCATCGACAGCGGGGTTGCTGACGATAGTACAGAAAGATTTATAAACCCAGGCGAACAATTAGCAATAGTTGGTAGCGGCAATGTAACTACATCAAGTGACGTTGAAGGACAAATTACAATCGCAAGTGCTCCTACACTTACTGATGTACTTACAAACGGTGCCAGCACTACAACAGCAGTAAACTTCCAAGGTAATGTTACACTAGGTAGTGATACCAGCGATACAATTACAGCAAACGGATTATTCCAAGGTAGATTTCCTGTATCGTTTGATGGACAAACTGCCGCTAATGGTGCATACACTAGATTCGAATTTACAGATCCTACAGGTATTAGAACAGTTACATTCCCAGATGCAACAGGTACAGTT
>JALRDI010000046.1 GCA_023257035.1 Ilumatobacteraceae bacterium
CGCCACCAAGCGCCTCGACAATGCCCTTTGCCACTTCTTCGCCCCGGGTGATTCCACCGAAAATGTTGATGAAAATCGATGAGACGTTCTGGTCGAAGTTGATGACTTCGAGAGCTGCCGCCATCACATCAGCATTTGCGCCACCACCGATGTCGAGGAAGTTTGCGGCTGATCCACCGACTTGGTTGACGACGTCGAGGGTCGACATTGCGAGGCCGGCGCCGTTGGCAATGATTCCAACCGTTCCGTCAAGCCCGATGTACTGAAGGTCGTGAGTCTTCGCGAGACGTTCGCGCTCATCAAGCTCTTCAGTCTCGGCATACTCCGCCCAGTCTGGGTGACGGAATTGTGCGTTCGCGTCGAGTGTCACCTTTGCGTCAAGGGCGTGTACTTCACCGGTGGGCTTCAAGATGAGCGGGTTGATCTCTGCGAGGTCGCAGTCACCCTCAGAGAAGCAGCGGTACAGCTTCACAAGAATGTCAGCGGTGCCATCAAGGGCTTTCTCAGGGATCTTTGCGTCAACTGCTGCCTGACGAGCGGTGGCGTTGTCAAGCCCAACGACCGGATCAATGTGAAGCTTCACAATCGCATCAGGGTCGCTTTCAGCAACGGCTTCAATTTCAACGCCACCCTGAGCTGACAACATCAACAGGTGCTTCTTCGCAGCGCGATCAAGCGTGAAGCTCGCGTAGTACTCCTCTTCGATATCAGAGGCATGCTCCACCCAAAGGCGCTTGACGACGTGGCCCTTAATGTCCATTCCAAGAATGTTCCCGGCATGGGTGCGGACCTCATCAGCATTGTCCGCAAGCTTGATGCCGCCGGCCTTGCCGCGTCCACCAACTTGCACCTGAGCCTTTACAACGACCGGATAGCCGGCTGCCTCCGCGGCGGCGACGGCCTCGTCGACGGTGTCAGCTTTGTCACCCGGGCTTACCGGGATGTCAAAGCGAGCAAAATACTGCTTGCCTTGGTATTCGAACAGGTCCACTGGTTCAGTCCTCTCGTTGATCGAGTGTTGACTCCAACCAAGAACTGATCGCTTTCAACGATGCTCCTGGTTGGAAGATTTCGGCTACGCCCTGATTGCGAAGCTCACGAGCGTCGGCGTCGGGAATCACCCCGCCACCAAACACAAGAGCGTCGCCAAGATCACGGTTCTCCAGTTCCTCCATCACCCGTGGAAACAGAGTGAGGTGAGCCCCTGATAGCAACGACAGCCCAATGGCGTCGGCATCCTCTTGAAGCACCGTTTCGGCAATCTGCTCTGGAGTTTGATGCAGCCCGGTGTAGATGACTTCGAACCCGTGGTCGCGCAGGGCGCGAGTGATTGTCTTCGCTCCACGATCATGGCCATCAAGGCCAGGTTTCGCCACGACAACTCGGTAAGGACGCTTCACAAGATTCGAACCCTACTTTCCTAACGACCCGACTCACTAACTCGCAGACAAGGCAAACTAGAGAGGTGCAACTTCCGCAGTTCAGATCTCCGCTTGCTCGGGCAGTTCTACCAGTGGTCGGAGGGCTCGTTGTTCTCACGTGTATCGGGCTATTCACTTGGGCAATGGCCGCGTACATCTCGTCAGGAGAGGTCACCACATCGGACCGTCTCGCACCTGATACCTGGCCTGTTGGCAACGTCGAGTACCTTTCCGAACTTGTTGCCGAGGACGGACCACTGCTCTTTGCCGAACTTGGATCAGCAGTGTCTGATCGCTCCATCGTGATTGATCATCAGGGAACAGACCCTCTCAACGGGTGGCGGGTTCGCTGGGCGTATCCAGCCGATCGAGACTCGACGTGCATCGTCACCCAAGAAATTGGAACCGACACCTTCGTCGACTGCGAAGGACGTCAAGTCACCGTCGATGATCTTGCAATTCCTACAGAGGTTCGACCGATGGTCGTTGACCGAGTGCTTCTCGAGATTGACCTTCGAGGCTTGACGAACGACTGATGGCTACCGACTAACGAGCCGACTACAGCCTGCCGACGTCAGCTACTCACTCGTTATTGCGACATTGCGCCGATCAAGCGATCGGCAAATACTTCCGAGTGATACTCGATGTGATTGCGCTTGATCAACAGGCCGCCAACAACGTCAGCTCCGGTTTGCCCTACTGCAGTCGAGAGACGATCGAGGCTCTTGCCCGCATCGAGGGCATACGTCAAGAAGCACGCTGCCTTCTTGCCGCGCATGACAGGCATATTTGCAATGTCGGCAGCAGCCCATGGAGCTTGACCGACAAAGAACAGTCCGTGAGTCCAGGTACCGATGAGAACAATGTCGGCTTCTTGAATGCTTGCGAGATCAGGACGGCGAACACGGGAAAGACCTGTGATCGACCAGCCTTCTTGCTGCAGGTTTGTTCCGATCATCTCAGCAGCGCGCCAAGTATTACCGGTGAGACTTTCGACAAGTAGTGCGGCCTTCATCACGCTCTATTCAACCAGATCG
>JALRDI010000117.1 GCA_023257035.1 Ilumatobacteraceae bacterium
AAACAACAATTCAGCCTCAATACTCAGGGCCGCAAACGACCTCACGCTGAAACAAATTGCGGTTGGGATTGCCGGCACACAGACGTCTAAAAGTAGTGCGCCTACGAGACAAGTGCCTCCAGGTGACAGCATGGTGACTGATGATTACCTTCAATGAAGCGCTCCGTGAACAAATCGTTGGCCACCTCGCTAATCATGACCGCCGGGAATACCCGCTTGAAGGCCGCCGGCACGCTGCAGTAGCGATCACTCTTGTCGACTCCGACCCCGTGCTACACGACGGCGAACATCCGCTCGAACCCGAATTCAGCGATATGTCGATGGTGCCCGGCAACGTCGAAGGACTCGATGGCCGAATGGTCGGCGTGGCTGGCGGAGCAGCATTTCTTCTCTGTCGCCGTGCATCTCGCCTGAATAGTCATTCCGCCCAATGGGCACTGCCTGGCGGTCGTATCGACGAAGGTGAAACAGTCGTGGAGGCTGCGCTTCGAGAGCTCCATGAAGAACTTGGCCTTGAACTTGGTGCCGACAGTGTTCTCGGCCTACTCGATGACTACCCAACACGTTCGGGCTACGTCATCACCCCGGTTGTACTTTGGGGTGGAGCAGACCCCGAACTCATCCCATCACCTGATGAAGTGAGGGCCGTCTACCGCATTGGACTTCACGCACTTTGCCGCGAAGACTCACCGCGTTTTGTCGACATTCCCGAGAGTGACCGACCTGTGGTGCAGGTACCACTCGGTGGTGACCTCATCCACGCTCCGACTGGAGCTGTTCTTGTTCAATTCCGATGGGTTGGAATCGAAGGCCGGGCGGCCGACGACGCTCGGGTCGACGAGATGGAACAACCTGTTTTTGCTTGGAAGTAATACGTCACCAGTCACCGTGAACGGTGACGTCTCCAAAACGTTCCCACTCACCTTGCGACCGGTCGAGCACAATCGCTGCACCGGTTGGTAGTTCGATGAGTGGCGCCTCCACCGAGAGGTGCTGGGCACGCTGCAACTGCTCAGTCGCCCACTTCTCAGATTCAGCAAGAATCGCCAATCCCTCGACAAGCCCAAGCCCGAACGTGAACGCTCCACCTCGCGGATCAGTCATCGGGTCACACATCGCCGCCGCACTTGCTCCAACTGCTGCGACGAGTCCCCCACGATCAAGAAGCCCAAGGATTGACTCCCATAGCAGCGTGTCCTTCAGCGCTGTCCTCAAGTGAATTGGAGAGTCACCGACGAGCCAGAGCATCTCAAGAGAATCAACGACCGATACAAATGACGAGTCAGATGATTGCGCCCTCGTCATCGACATAATCGGAACGACTTCAACGCCGAGTCGTGCCCCCCATTGCTCGGCTGAAGCAACAAGAAGTTGCGGTTGCTCAAATGCATCTGCCGTGGGGAGGACCCCAACAGGAGCAGTTCGCCCACGAATCAGCAACCGATCAATCTCGTCATTCCCGACGAATGGACCGCCTCCAAATAGGGCCACTGTTCCCAGTTGATTACCAGCCATCTCATCATCGTAGGTGGCCTAGCCACCCGGGTATCTGACATCGAGACGGCTCTGATATTGGTTCAACTCGTCACCTTCCGTATCGTGAATGAATGTCTCCACAAGCAATCAAACTGGCCGGCGTGGTCGGTACCGGTGTCATGACCCCCGGAGTTGTTGAAGTGGCAGCCCTCGCCGGATTCGAGGTCGTTATACGGGGATTCAAGCAATATCCGTGAATGATGGATGAAGGCAAAGGGACCCCTTGGCCTGGAGACATCACTCCAGTCGAACCCGACCCATCCCGCTGGGTGCTCCCAAATGATGGGCCGACTGACGACTCTGCCCTAGTTGCGATCGGTGGCGACCTTGAACCCGGCACGCTGCTCGCCGCATACCGGATCGGTCTGTTCCCGATGCCAGTTCCGCGCCGTCGGATTGGCTGGTTCTCTCCTGACCCGCGAGGCATCATCCCGCTCGATGAACTCGTGGTCTCGAGGTCGCTCCGTCGGAGCCTGCGCCGTTATGAGGTGACACGCAACCAGGCATTCACCGAGGTGATGGTGAACTGCGCTGATCCGAGGCGACCGAGCGGCTGGATCAATCGCGCGATTATCGATGCTTATGAGACTCTCCATCGAATGGGCTGGGCCCACTCAGTAGAAGTCTGGGATGAGGGTCGTCTTGTTGGGGGTCTCTACGGCGTGCGTATCAACGGTTTCTTTGCCGGAGAGTCAATGTTTCATCACGCAACCGACGCATCGAAGGTTGCTCTAGTACATCTCGTCGATTGGTTTCGCGATTCAGGTGGACGCCTACTCGACGTGCAATGGACTACCGATCACCTTTCCAGCCTTGGAGCCATCGATATCGCCCGAGTGGAATATCTGCAGATGCTGAAAGATGCAGTTAGCCCGAATAGCCGCAAGAATGACCCACCACCATCGCAATGAGGAGATCCGATATGCCAGACAAGCCGTGGATGATGCGCACCTATTCAGGTCACTCAACTGCTCGCGCGTCAAACGAGCTATATCGAACCAATCTTGCGAAAGGGCAGACCGGTCTCTCTATTGCATTCGATCTTCCGACTCAGACCGGATTTGATCCAGATGCCGAACAGGCGCGTGGTGAAGTCGGCAAAGTAGGAGTGCCGGTTGCGCACATTGGCCACATGAGAACCCTGCTCGACAGCATTCCCCCCGGACAGATGAACACGTCGATGACGATTAACGCATCGGCTGCGTGGTTGCTCTCGCTCTACGTCGCTAACGCCGCTGAACAGGGTGTGCCCTCAACTGATCTTCGAGGCACAACACAGAACGACATCGTCAAAGAGTACCTCTCACGCGGCACATACATTTTCCCGCCTGAGGCCTCTCGACGACTCATCGTTGACATGATCGTCTGGTGTCGCCAGCACGCACCTTCATGGAACCCCATGAATGTCTGCTCGTACCACCTGCAAGAAGCAGGAGCGACACCTGTACAAGAAATCGCTTACGCAATGGCAACGGCCATCGACGTGCTCGATGCTGTCAAAGCCTCCGGACAGATTTCTGATGATGAATTCACCGGAGTGTTTGGCTCAATCTCATTCTTTGTCAATGCCGGCATCAAATTCATCGAAGAGATTTGCAAATTGCGGGCCATGACTGACATGTGGGCTGACATCGGTCGAACCCGATACGGGGTTACCGACGAGAAAGCACTCCGCTTCCGTTATGGGGTTCAAGTCAATTCACTTGGTCTCACCGAATCTCAACCCGAGAACAACGTGCAGCGAATTGTCTTAGAGATGCTCGCGGTCACTCTCTCAAAGCATGCCCGTGCCCGGTCTGTTCAGTTACCAGCATGGAATGAGGCACTTGGGCTTCCAACTCCTTGGGATCAGCAATGGTCACTCCGTATGCAGCAGGTCCTCGCATTTGAAACCGACCTCCTTAATTACGAGGACATCTTCGACGGATCACACGTCATCGAGCAACGCACAACCGAACTGCGTGACGAAGCAACGGCGGAACTCAACGACGTACTTGAACTTGGCGGTGCCTTCGCTGCAATTGACACACTCAAGTCCCGCCTCGTTGGATCAATGGCTGAACGCACTCGCAGAATTTCATCGGGTGAACAGACCGTTGTCGGAGTGAACTCGTACACAGAGTCTGAGCCATCACCACTCGGTGGCTCAGAAGCAATTCTCCGTGTTGATCCCGCAGTTGAGGCCGAAACAATCGCCGATGTTGTCGCGTGGCGCAACGGACGTGACCAGGCCGAAGTTGACCAAGCTCTCGCGGGTCTGCGAGACGCCGCGGTGAACGGATCCAACATTATGGAAGCCTCAATCGCTCTCGCGACTGCAGGAGGAACGACGGGTGAATGGGGCGCAACGCTTCGGGAGATCTTCGGCGAATACCGGGCCCCTACCGGTATCGGCGCAACCACGCGTTCAGATCACTCACTGTCTGCGGTTGCAGCAAAGGTTCGCGAAATGGCGGGCGGTCCGCCGCGACTCCTCGTCGCCAAGCCCGGTCTTGACGGTCACTCAAATGGCGCCGAACAGATCGCTGTCGCCGCTCGTGATTCTGGAATGGAAGTGGTCTACGCCGGGATCCGTTCCACGATTGATCAAATCGCGTCAACCGCTCGTGACGAAGACCCTGACGTCATCGGGCTATCCATACTCTCCGGCTCTCACCTCGAACTCGTTCCCGACGTCGTGCAGCGTGTGCGGGCACTTGGCGTTGACGCTCCGATTGTCGTCGGCGGAATTATTCCGGATGAAGATCAACCTCAGTTGTTGAGCGGTGGTGTGGCAGCGGTGTACACCCCGAAGGATTACGAACTCGCTGGCATCATGACCGATATCTGTGAACTTGCTTCACAGCATCGTCTCAATCAGAACTGACCAAGCGCTCGCTCTCTACCCACTGCTCGAGCAGAGGCGATGATTCAAAACTGGTAATCAGTGCATATCTCGGCGCATCACCAGGGTGCACCACGACGTGCCACAGTCGCTGGGTATCAACGATGAATCGCGAACCTTTGTGCAGCGGAACTCGTCGTTCAGTCGCCGGGTCGGGCAGGCCGTTTGCATCATTGTCCATCAACAGCATGTAGCTGTCTGGGCAGTCGGTGAGTTCAACCCAAGTACGCACGACCCAGCCCTCACCTTCGGGGTTAAAACGATTGTTGTCGTCGCGGTGGATCGACCTGATCGCAGTCTCACGATCTTGAGGCTCAAGTTTGATCACTCGAACGCGACCAAAATTGGCGCCAACACCATCAACATATGAGCGCAAGGTTGGAGCAATCTCGGCGTTCGATGTCCACAGGGCGTCCTTGTCCGTTTTGCCTTTGTCCCAAAACCCCCGACAATCAAGTTCACCATCGGCCGACGCGAGCGGAGCGAAGTTTGTATCGCCGCCGCTCTTCCAATCCATGTACTCGAGTCGTTCCCACTCTTCAGTTGGAACATCAACCGGCATCGGCGACAGTTCAACAAGACCATCGCTCTCAAGAGCGCTCATTCTGAAGTGATCAGTTTGGAGTGGAATCTTGACACTCCAATGTTCACTATTCGGCCAAAAGGTCATATGCCAAGTGTATGGAATCACGCAAAGTGCTGAGGTGCATCCACCGATGCCCTCGACTTAACCTGCGCTCGCCACAGTTGAGTCAGGTGGCAAGGTGACGATCACGAAGCCCTGCGGAATTTCGATGATTTCCCCGACTTGGATGTCACTTGCATTTTCGAGATCATTCAATTCAACGATCTGTTTCATCGGAACTCCAAAGCCCGCAGCAATTGCAGACAGGGTGTCTCCGGAACGAACCTCGTAGAAATACCGATTGGTGTCAGGCAACGTCGTCGTGGTCGAAGTCGTGGTCGTTGTCTGAATGGGAGGCAACGGGTCAAGCGAAAGATCGTTACCGCCACAACTTGCTGTCATCGCAGTGATAACAGTCGCCAACCCAAGTACCTTCACTCGGCTTGATATCGCTGTATTTGATGAATTCTGCATGTGTGCCAGACGTCCTCCACTGAGAACTCTACGTCGCTTGCGCCCTAGCCTCACGCAGGTGGAATCCCCCAGATCTTTTCCAGGCGCTGTGACGCCCCACCGTCACTATCGGGTCGATGCCGACGGAGTCGGTATCGCAGTAAATGAATGGGGCAATGAGAACGACCCCGTGCTCGCTCTCGTTCACGGAGGAGCAGACTTCTCCCGAACATTTGATGTGTTTGCTCCGTTGCTCGCAGCAGCCGGGTGGCGAGTCGTTGCATGGGATCACCGCGGACATGGTGATAGCGATCACGCACATCTCTACTCATTTGAGGCAGACCTTCGTGATGCTGTTCGTGTTCTTGACACCGTCGCTCCTCAGCGACCGATCGCAGTTGTTGGACATTCAAAAGGTGGCGCCATCATGACGTCGCTCGCCGAAGCACAGCCATTTAGGTTCCGCTCATTCGTCAATCTCGATGGAATTCCTTACCGGCGACCAGGCCCTGACCTGCCCGAATATCAACGTGCCGATGCAATGAACACTGAAATTACGGCCTGGCTTGAACACCGACGTCGAACGGCAACCGGGTCACGGAAACCTGGCACTATCGAAGAGCTCGCACGCCGTAGAGCGCAAATGAACCCCCGCCTGTCGAAGGAATGGTTGGAATACCTCGTCACCGTTGGAGCCCGAGAGGATGCAGACGGATGGCGCTGGAAATTAGACCCGTCGATGAGGATGGGAGGATTCGGACCATGGCGACCCGAGTTTGGCTTGTTCCGCCTTGCTGGTCTTGGTGTTCCGTTCCTCGGTGTGCTCGTTGGGGCTGATGAACCAATGGGGTGGGGCACAAAGCCACACCAGGTTGAGAAATGGATGCCACGCCATGGAAGGCTCGAATTCTTTGAAGACATTGGACACTTCATCCATATTGAACAACCCGAGATGGTTGCCGAAATGGCCCTTGACTTTCTTGGAGATCCGTCATGAACACCATCACGCTTCGCCACAACCGAATTGAACTTGCATTACATGAACTTCGGCCAGCAATAGGTGACGGTCGACCGCTCCTCCTTCTTCACGGACTCGGCGAGAAAACCCCTACTACCGTGCCAATTGATGCTGAGAGTTGGTCCGGTGCCATTTGGGGGCTCGACTTCACCGGACATGGCGAATCAACACTTCCAGTAGGCGGCGGATACTCAGCCGAAGTGCTGCTGGGGGACGTTGACGCTGCGATTAATCATTTGGGCACTGTCACGCTGATTGGTCGAGGCCTCGGCGGATATATCGCTCTGCTTGCAGCTGGGGCGAGAGCCGATGCCGTTCACGGCGCAATCATCACCGATGGACCAGGCCTCACAGGAGGCACTTACGAATCGTCTGTGCCGCAAGTAGTTCGACTGATGAATCAAGGTGAAACCCCTGACCCGTACGCACTACACGAACTCAGTCGAGACGTGAGAGCTGCCGACTACGCCCTCGATTTCGTGCAGTTCAGCACAGCCAACTCAGAACTTTCCGAGCCCATCAATGTGTCGGCCACGTACCGGCCCGCATGGTTGGAAGCAGTTGCGGCTGCTCCCGGAGTTGCTTCACTTCCAATCAGTGATGCACTCGACCTCTATCGCTAGTCGACTGTCCTGGTAGCGGGTCACGATGCCCGGTCGGTGATGAACTCTGCGAGTTCAATCAGTGGGTGCTTTGCCTCCGAGGCGATGAGCGGCGAATCAACAGCCTCGATCGCAAGGGCGACGTTTGTTGCGATGAGCCGTTCGAGTTCGTTGAGTGCACCAACATCAATCATCGTTTCCTGAATTCGTGCAACCTGTTCATCAGTTATTTCAGGCGAGCCGACCGTGGCAAGAATCTCACGCTGGCTCGGATTTGCCAGCGCAACCGCTCGGGCAAGCAACGGTGTGGGCTTCCCCTCACGAAGGTCACCTCCAACGGGTTTCCCGGTTATAGACGAGTCACCAAATGCGCCCATCACATCGTCTCTCATCTGAAACGCGTCACCAAGTGGCAGGCCATAGGCACTAAGCGCCTCAATCACCCCGCCAGCGTCGTCACCAGCCGCAAGTGCCGCACCGAGATGCAGCGGTCGCTCAACGGTGTACTTCCCACTTTTATAACGACAAATCCGGTCGGCGAGTTCGATCCTGCGGTCGCTTCGGACAGACCCAGTGATATCGAGCAACTGCCCAATATTGAGTTCAATTCGAAGTTCGTTCCACAGTTCGATGGCAGGCCGCTGGGCATCGATCAGAAGGCGATCGGCGAGCACCGCCGCAATATCTCCGACAAGAATCGCGATTCCCTCGCCGAAGCGACGCGACTCACCATCCCACCGTTGCTCTGCATGTGACCGAGCAAATCGACGATGCGTAGTTTCTGCGCCACGGCGAGCATCAGCGTCGTCAAGCACGTCGTCGTGGAACAAGGCCGAGGCATGGGTGAGTTCGATCGCTGCTCCAGCCCCAGTCACGATTCCATCTACGTCGTCAGCAATCGAGGAGTCACCTCCTGCGGCAACAAAGCCCCAGTAGCAAAACGCTGGTCGGAGCCGCTTTCCACCTGAGGCAACGAGCCGCTGAATCTCGGCGATGGGGTCGCCCAAAAGATCATCTAGTTCCACCCAGCGCTGGATCTCAACCGCGATCTCTCGAGCAAGACGATCGTCGACTCGAGCACCAATTACCGCAAGATGATCCGGAGTTGACACCATCACTCGGTATCGACTGCAGGCAAACCTGCGACGATTTCGTCAACTCGAACCCGGGCGGCACCAATCCGATCTCGACAGATCGCAATGAGTTCACCAGCTCGGCTCACACGGTCAGCGAGACGGTCAACGTCGACATCAACCGCTTCCAATTCGTTCAAGATCTCGTCGAGTTCGCTGAGAGCATTTGCATAACTCACTTCATCTGCCATGTCACTCCTCCTCCGGAGTTGTTGCGTTCACAGTACTTCTCACCGTGCCATCGACGAGTCGGGTAACCAACTCATCACCCGCAGAGAGATCTTTCGCCGAGGTAAGGATCTTCCCATCAGCGTTGGTGGTCATCGTCCAACCTCGTTCAAGCAGACGAGCAGGGTCGAGCAGAGCAAGGCGCCGCTCCCTCTCGTTCATCGAGTTCTCAATGCGTTCAATCGTCAACGCTGCCCGAACGAGCCGATCTTGTCGAGACCTCAGGCGCTCAGAACTCCGCTCAATCGCCGAGTTTGTACGAGTGACCACTCGACTTGCTCGTGACTCGAGACGGTCGACCTGCCCGGTGAGCTCAAACGTGGCACGTTCAACAATTGACGCCCACCGCGTTTCTGTTTCATCAACAAAACGCTGAACGCGATCGATCAACCAACCAGCACACGCCGTTGGGGTCTTCAGCGCAGTATGGGCAACTTCATCGGCAATCGTGGTGTCAATCTCATGGCCGAGCCCGGTCACCACCGGTAGCGGGCACGTTGCAATCGCTCGTGCAACCCCTTCCGTATCGAAGGCCGCAAGGTCGTTTCGTGCTCCTCCGCCTCGAATCACTGCCACCACATCTGCCCCGTGTTGTACCGCTGCAGAGATTCCAGCAACAACCATCTCTTCGGCCTGGTCGCCTTGAACTCGGGCATCAAATGCAAGTAGGTGAAAATCAAAACCGCTCGAACCAAGTTCGTCGGTGAAATCGTGCCAGGCAGCAGAGCCGACGCTCGTCACAACCGCAACCCGCAGCGGAACTAGAGGAACAGTCGTCTCTGCGTTCTTGCGCAACAACCCCTCAACGTTCAACGCCGCACGCACACGATCTCGCGAAGCGGTGATATCACCAAGAGTAAACCGCGGGTCGAAATCAGAGATTTTTAGACTCAGCCGCCCGGTTGGCGCATACACATCAAGCGTGCCAAAGACCCTCACTTTGGTTCCATCTTGCAGTTCGAGCCGATTCGACTCGAGCATGGGGCGAAGAGCCCGCTTGACATTGGCGAAGAGCGCAACATTCAACGTTGCTTTCTCGCCGTCAATGTCCTCAACCAGCGAAAAGTAGGTGTGGAGTCCTTGGTTTCGGTAACCACTGATCTCCCCGGTGACCCACACCCCGCCACCGAAACCACTCTTCAGTTGAGCGTTAATCGCGTGGGTGAGTTCGCCAACCGTAAACGTCGGGCTGAGATCAGCGTCGGGCATCAGTACCAGGGACGACTGATGTGTTGTCGAGATGACAGTGGGCTACGAAGCCACGGACGACTTCCGAAACGCCAGGCTGTGATCTGATCAGGGGTCTGGCTTGGCGCCAGCGGCCGAGGCCAAAGCGCTTCAACTGCTGCAACGATGGCTGCAGCCTCTTCGTCGGTTGGTGCCGGACTGATCGCGTGCATCGTTGGATCGCTCACAACGGTACATTCCCATGCTTACGCTGAGGAAGTTCCTCTCGCTTTGATTCGAGCACTCGAAGAGCCGCAACCACTTTTTGGCGGGTCTCAGACGGCGCGATGACGTCGTCGACGAAGCCACGCTCGGCAGCCGCGTACGGATTCGCATAGCGCTCGGTGTATTGCTCAACGAGTTCTGCCCGACGGGCAACTGGATCCTGCGCCTGCTGGAGTTCACGGCGGTAGATAATTTCGACAGCACCCTGCGGACCCATCACAGCCAACTCGGCTGAAGGCCATGCAAAGGCGAGATCTGCACCAACCGACTTCGAGTTCATCACCACATATGCACCGCCATAAGCCTTGCGGGTGATGATCTGGATCCTCGGCACGGTTGCTTCGCAGAATGCGTAGAGCAATTTGGCACCGTGACGAATGATGCCCTCGTGTTCCTGATCGACTCCGGGGAGAAAGCCCGGGACATCAACGAATACGAGCAGAGGAATGTTGAACGCATCGCAGGTGCGAACAAATCGAGCCGCTTTTTCCGATGACTCAATGTCGAGCACCCCGGCGAACACCATTGGCTGGTTACCGACGATGCCAACTGTCTTTCCATCGACCCGAGCAAATCCACAAATCATTGACTTTGCCCAGTGCGGGAAGTACTCCATGAACTCACCGTCGTCGACAACCGATGCGATGACCTGCGACATGTCGTACGGCATGCTTGGGCTGTCAGGAAGAATCGTGTCGAGTTCAGGACAGAGCCGTTCTGGGTCATCTGTTGGTTCGATCGCCGGTGGATTCTCGAGGTTGTTCTGAGGAAGAAGCGACAGCAAGTAACGAACTTCGTCAAGACAGGACTTCTCATCGTCGGTGACAAATGTTGCGACGCCTGACTTTGACGCGTGGGCCATGGCTCCACCGAGCGCCTCAAGGGTTACGTCCTCGCCGGTGACCGTTTTGACCACGTCTGGCCCGGTGATGAACATGTGCGATGACTCCCGAACCATGAAAATGAAGTCGGTCATTGCCGGTGAATAGACGGCGCCGCCTGCACATGGTCCGAGGATGACGGAGATCTGTGGGATAACACCTGATGACATCACGTTGCGGCGGAAAATTCCACCATATGACGCAAGGCTGACCACTCCCTCTTGAATTCGCGCACCCGCACCGTCGTTGAGACCAATCATCGGGGCACCTGTCGACAAGGCAAGGTCCATCACTTTGTGGATTTTCTCGGCGAACACTTCACCTAGAGCACCACCGAACACAGTGAAGTCTTGGCTGAAAACAAACACCTTCCGGCCATCAACTGTGCCCCACCCAGTGATCACACCATCGGTATATGGCTGCTCTTCGAGACCTGACTCATGTGCCCGATGTCGAGCAAGCATGTCGAGTTCATGAAAGCTGCCCGGGTCGAGGAGGTAATCAATTCGCTCACGTGCGAGCATCTTGCCCTTGGCATGCTGGCGCTCTACCGATCGCTCGGATCCTGCATGACGAGCAGCCTCCTTACGATTAAGGAGGTCATCGAGGCGTTCTTTCATTGTTGACACAGCGAAGACGCTAATCGACAGTGACCACAGATGCTGTGGTCGCCTGCGTGACATCTGTCGTTGTTGTCTCGACAACAGTTGTTTCTGAAGGAACAATCGTTGTCGTTAACGCAAGAGTTGTCGTCGTTGTGGGGACTGTTCCGTCCTCGCCAACGATGGCAAGAGGGCTCGTGACCACGCTCGAGAGACCCGATTCAAACACTGCTGTGAGTGTGACCGTCCAATTACCGGTGACATCGAATGGGAGTCCGTCTGATGCACCAAGACGGGCAATGCCTGTTCCGGTCAATGGGATGTCTTGAATCGTCCCGCGTCCGTAACTGCCGATCTCTGGATCAAATTCCAACCGAAGGCTCACGATGTTTGCCGGAGTCGACAGCACTTCGACTTCAAGAGCATTGAGACCAAGTGCGCCAGGGTCGAGTGAAACTTCGGCAGTGAACCCGGCGGCCTCGTCGGCGAGGGGCATGACCAAGGCGTATTCGCGCTCTGGTATCAAAGAGATTTTTGGCGGGTTAATCGCCAAGAGCCAGCCACTGAACATCAACACGATGACTCCCACCGTGGCCTCGGTCGCGAATACTCGACGCAGACGCATCGCAGTACGGCGGGTCAGATGATCGACGCGCCCAAGGCGATGCCGAACCAAACCTCTCGCTTTAGCTGCGACAAACAGCATGACACCAACTGCCATGAGCTTGAGGATGAGAACTCGACCATGTGAACTCGTAAACAATGCATCGCCATCGAGGCGCATGGTCTCGGCGACACCGGTGATGATCACCACGAGAATTGTTGGTCCGGAAACCCGAGAATACGAGCGAACCGCATGCACGAGGTCTTGATCGCCAGGCCCAGCAAGCACGGCTCGGCCAACGACAACGACTCCACCCAGCCAGATTGCTACGGCAACAACGTGCAGAATCATGACGATCAAACCGATCAACGCCAAGTTGCCACTCACTCGACTGAACGCAAGCGTGATGACAGCAACGGTCGGAGCCGAAATTGCAAGCGGTCGTGACACATCGTCGAGAACGGTTTCTGGCCGGTAGGCCACCCATACCGATGCAATGACGGCCACGAGTCGAACAATCGCTGCGATACCAGTCCACCCCTCGGTGAACGTTTGAGCAAAACTAAACGGGTTCAGCGAACCAGTGAATGACTTGCCGGTGAGTGAAGAGGTCAGCGCCGCAGTGTGAAGGTATGTCCCGGCGACTGCGACCATCCACACCTTGAACGTGAACCGCTGTGTGATCTCGTACAACGGGCCCTCTGGCCAGCCGAACGCGATCAGCGCGACCGCACCAAACAAAATCATGATTCCGTAGGTTGAGATCACTCCGCCCAACCACACAGAGCCGCCAGTTGAGCCAACCGCCTCGACATCATCACCAATCGATGCAGTTGTCGCCGCAGATGCAGCGGTCGGCACAGTTGAATCAGTTGACGTTCCTGATGCTGTCGGTGTGTCGGCGGAAACAGAGAATGCAATGAGGTCAGTCGCTATCGCTTGGTCGAGATCGTCTCGCAGCAACCAAGTGATCGTGCAGGCCCCTTTCGGAAATGGGCTCAACACCTCAACAGTGAACGTCACATCATCGTCGCCGAGCAATGGGATTCCAGTGCTCTGCGGCTGCGCTGGCGTTCCACACCCAACGGCGACAGTAAATGCCTCGTCTGCCGCTACTGGCTGCTGGAACGTAAACGTCATGATGGCTGGAGAGGTTCCAAGAGTTGCCCCATCAGCCGGACTCGAGCCAGCAAGCGAATTATCACTCGATTGAGCGTGAGCAGCCATTGGCAGTGCTGCAACAACAGCAAAAGCCACGCCGATAAGCGCAAACATCCTTCTGATGAGTGCGCGAACATCAGCACAAGGTTGACGAGTGAAGTCCACAACGCAACGGTAGTCATCGCACCTCTCTTACCGCTGTCATCCCCTGCGGGTAGTGTGGCCTCACATGGCTACACAGTCGCTCTACCGTCGTTACAGACCGCGCCGCTTCGATGAGTTGCGCGGCCAAGAACACATCGTGCATGCGTTGCGCGAAGCGGTGAAAGCAGGTCGTGAGGGTCAGGCATATCTTTTCTCAGGTCCTCGCGGAACCGGTAAGACGACAACTGCCCGAATTCTCGCAAAAGTTCTTAACTGCACTAACCCTGCAGATGGTGAGCCCTGCTGCGAATGTGACTCATGCACGGCGGTCGAACGCGGAAATAGCTACGACGTATTCGAGCTTGATGCAGCATCAAACAACTCGGTCGAAGATATTCGCAGCCTGATCGACAAGGTTTCGCTTGGCACCCCGGGTCGGCACAAGGTGTACATCCTTGACGAGGTTCACATGTTGAGTGCTGGAGCCTCGGCGGCCTTGCTGAAAGTTCTCGAAGAACCGCCAGAGCATGTCGTGTTCGTGCTTGCTACCACCGACCCTCAAAAACTGAAAGACACCATTCGGTCGCGAACCCAACATCTTCAGTTTCACCTTCTTCCAAGCGACACGCTTGCAGAGCACATCAAATGGGTTGCGAACGACGCTGGTATCGAACTTAACGAGCACATCATTGATGCCGCTCTCTCAAAAGGCGGCGGCTCCGCTCGTGACACGCTCTCCGCGCTCGAGCTACTTGCTGCAGGCGGAAGTGATGTCGACGACTCAATTGACCTTTCTGAGTTCATCCGAGCGCTCGTCGATGCCGATACCGGCATTGCGCTGAGTGCAACTGCTCATGCGGTATCGAACGGCCATGATCCCAGAACCCTATGCGAAGAGTTATTGCGTCACCTGAGAGATTTGTTCCTGTCGGTGATGTCACCTGAACTTGTTTCGGTTCGCCACGATCATCTCGACGAACTTGCCACCACCGCACGAGACGTCGGCACTGCATCAATTGTTCGAGCGATGGAACGACTCGGAGCCGCCCTCGTTGAAATGCGTTTCGCACCAGACCCTCGCATCATGCTCGAGATCGCTCTTGTCCAACTCACCCGCGATGAGGGAGCTGACGATCAGTCTGCGCTGCTCGCTCGAATCGAACGTCTTGAACGAAGCGTGGCCGAGGGCGCAACAAAACCACAGCGAGAGACTCCTCGTAGTTCATCTGGAAAAGCGGTTGTTGGTGGGCGTGCTCGACGGCCAGATCCGAGTGGCGCGATAACGCGGCCGCAGCCCGAAGCGACACAAGCTCCATCCGCGCCAGACCCTGCGCCCGAACGGCAATCTGCCCCTACCGAATCCGAGCCTGTCGCACAACAACCGCAATCTTCCACAACGCCCGCCCATCACGATTCGCCGTCGGTGAGTTCAGTCTGGGCAGACAGCATTCGGACATCGCTCTCAGGAATGGCAAGAGCACTCTTCGCTCCTGCATCAATTGGTGCAGTCCAGACGACTGAGGCAGGACTCTCGGTGGAGCTTCTTCTTCCAAGCGAAGTACACGCCCAAAAGTGCAGCGCTCATCGAGATGCAGTCCAACAGCAGTTTGCACAGTCTCTCGGAACTGTCGTCGAACTCACCTTGAGCGTTGAGCGAGCAACATCGTCGCCTGAATCAGCTCGACCGGCTGACATCGTCGAAGAACCAATCGACCCCAACGACATCATCGATGCTCCAGCAACCCCACAGCGAAGCCCTGAAGAAGAGATCGCTGACATCTTCCCTGGCACCCGACTTATCACTCCGACAGACGACTGAACATGGCTGCAGTCCACACACCTCCCGTTCAAACCCTTATCGATGAACTCGGTCGTCTTCCTGGCATCGGGCCGAAGTCGGCTCAACGAATTGCCTTTCACCTACTCAAAATTCCAGATGTCGATGCCAACCGACTCTCTGATGCGATTCGCGAGGCGAAAGCTCGAGTCCAATTTTGCGAACGCTGTTTCAACGTCGCAGAAAGCGCACTGTGCCCAATCTGTGCTGATGAGCGTCGAGATAGTACGACGCTGTGTGTCGTCGAAGAATCTCGTGACATCATCGCGATTGAACGAACCGGAGAATTCAGAGGTCGGTACCACGTACTTCTTGGGGCAATGAATCCACTTGAGGGCATTGGCCCTGACCAACTCAAAATCCGTGAACTTCTTGCCCGCCTTGGTCCCGAACAGGTCACTGAGGTTGTCATCTGCACAAACCCAAATACCGAAGGCGAGGTCACTGCGATGTACCTCGCTCGAATGTTGTCACCGCTTGGTATCACCGTTTCACGCCTCGCAAGCGGTCTCCCAGTCGGCGGTGATCTTGAGTACGCAGACGAACTGACATTGGGA
>JALRDI010000204.1 GCA_023257035.1 Ilumatobacteraceae bacterium
GTCTAGATGTTGCTGACGATGTGTTGACCATCACTGGAACTGATCTTGAACTAACGATCAGGGTTTCAGTGCCTGTTGGTATGGAAGCTGCCGGGTCGACCGTTATTCCAGCTCGACTTACGGCTGACATCGTGAAAGCACTTCCCGCCGGAAGCGTTGATATGGAACTTACGGCTGACAATGTTTCGATCTCCGCACAGCGGAGCCAATTCGCGGTACGACCGATGGCGGTAGCCGACTTCCCCTCAATTGGATCGCCATCGAGCGAACCCTTTGTGCTCTCGGGATCGACCATGTCGGCTGCCCTCGGCCAGGTCGTGCGGGCAGCAAGTACTGATGAAGCCCGCCAGCAATTAACGGGCGTTCTCATTGTCTCTGAAGATGACGCCGTGCGAATGGTCGCGACCGACTCATATCGTCTCGCTGTTCGCGATCTTGACGAAGGGGCGCTGCTCGGGGCGGGCCAACAGGTGCTTGTTCCCGCTCGTGCCCTGAATGAGGTTCAGCGTCTGGTCGGTGGCGAAGATGATCTCAAGGTGTATCTCGGCGAGAACGATGTCGTGTTTGAGATTGGCGATGTGCGTTTGACGACCCGCCTCATCGCTGCTGATTATCCGAACTATCGGAACCTCCTGCCGAGTTCATATCCAAATATCGCAACCATTGGGCGCGAAGCACTTCTTGATGCTCTGCGCCGTGTTCGACTTCTTGCCCAAGGTGGCGCCACTCCGGTTCGCCTCCAACTCGAACAAGACCACGTGATTTTGTCGGCGATTACCACCGACGTCGGTGAAGCATCTGAGCAAATTGACGCAACATTCGAAGGTGAACCGATGACTGTGGCGTTCAACCCTGACTATCTCGCAGCAGGTGTCGACGCGGTCGACGGTGATGAGGTTCGCCTGGCAGTTGTTGACCCCATGAAACCGGCTGTTCTTCGCGGGGTTGGTCACGACGAATATCTCTACCTTCTGATGCCAGTTCGGGTTCCGTAGTTCTGCGCCATGCTCGTAGAGCGCCTTGAACTCGTCGACTTCAGGAACTACCAACACGCAACGTTCGATCTCACGGCGGGCATCACTTGTGTTATCGGCCAAAACGGCCAGGGTAAAACCAACCTTGCAGAAGCGCTTGCCTACCTTTCTGGGCTCAGTTCATTTCGACAAGTACCTTCCGATGCCCTGGTGCGAGTTGGCGCCGATCAGGCGATTGTGAGGGCATTCGTTGTCGAAGACGATGGCAGAACCTCGTTGATTGAAGTTGAGATTGCGCGTACTGGCCGCGGTCGGGTTCAGGTCAACCGTCAGCGCCTCCAGCGAACGAGAGATTTGTTGGGAACCGTTCGAACATCGGTCTTTTCGCCAGATGATCTCACTCTTGTAAAAGGTGGCCCAGGTGAGCGCCGACGACTTCTTGATGATGCACTGGTGGCGCTCGCATCTAAAAATGACGCCTTGCGTCTTGAAGTTGATCGGGTATTGAAGCAACGCAACACGCTGTTGCGCCAATGTGGAGGACGTCTCAATGACGACGCAATCACCACTCTTGATGTGTGGGATGCCCGTTTAGCCGATGTCGGCGAGCGTCTCGGTCACGGACGGTCGGTCCTCGTCGAACGCCTACAACCCTTTGTGGACGAGGCGTACACGCAATTGGCCGGCGGGTCTCACAATGTTGTTTTGACATACGACCCTCAATGGCGGCAACAGGGACTTGCGGCCGCGCTCGCCGATGCTCGTTCGGATGACGTGCGCCGCGGGGTCTCAACAGTGGGGCCTCACCGCGATGAACTTGATCTCTTCATCAATGGTCTTCCTGCACGAACTCATGCCTCGCAGGGCGAACAGAGAACGTTGGCATTGAGTCTGCGTCTTGGCGCCCACCGGCTGGTAACAGACCATGTTGGTTCAAGTCCGGTCCTCATTCTCGACGATGTGTTGTCCGAACTTGATGACGACCGCGCAACCGCATTGTTGAGCGAACTTCCTGCAGGACAGGTCGTGATCACGACGGCATCTCCACTTCCTGTGGCTGCCACTCCTGACCGGGTGCTTCGAATCCACGAAGGTACGGTGGTGAATGATGACTGACGATGATGATGTGATCTCGCTGTCGGCATCACTCGACTCGGTGGTGCGATCGTTGAGAGGTCCAAGTCGCGCCGAAGTCGGCGGGATCTTCGGCCGCTGGGAAGAAGCCGTCGGCGATTATGTCGCTCGACATGCTCGACCGTCGAGGTTCGAAGAGGGGTTGTTGGTCATCGATGTCGACGAACCTGCGTGGGTGACAGAAATTGAGTTCAGAACTGAAGAGATTTCTCGACGGCTTTTCGAAGTCGCTGATGTCAACGTGTCAACAATTGAAGTGAGAGTGGCGCGCCGCCGGCGATGATTCCGGCATGATGTGGCATGGCTTCCCAACTTCTTGAGCAACTTCGAGGTGATCTCAACGCAGCGATGAAGAGTCGCGACCAGGTGACCACTTCGACAATCCGGATGATTTTGTCAGCTGTGCAGGTTGCGTCGGTGGCGGGCGACGAGGCCACAGATCTCTCTGATGCTGAGATCACGGCGGTATTGCGGTCGGAGGCTAAACGGCGTGTCGAAGCAGCTGAATTGTATGAGCAAGCTGGTCGAGCCGAGCAAGCCGCCTCTGAAAGAGGTGAACTTGCCGTTATCGAGAAGTATCTCCCAGCCGCGATGGATGGCGCTGCTCTCCAAGCGATTGTCGATGAAGAGATTGCCGTCGCTCGCGAAGCGGGTGCTGAGGGACCAAAAGCGATGGGCCAAGTCATCAAAGCTGTGAAAGATCGTGCAGGAGACGGCGCCGATGGGGGTCGAATTGCTGGTCTGGTGAAGGCCTCACTGGCGTAATTACGCGTTCTAGCCAGGCAATTGTCGTTGTGAAATGGGTCCCCCATTTTGATGGGGCGTGACAGTTGTCGCCCAGGGTCAGATTGACCGGTTCAGCGAACACCCGTTTGGTAGAATTTCTAAGTGCTTACAAGCCTTTCGGCTGTTTGCACACACTGGAGAAACACACCGTTTTCTTCAGTCTGTGACGACAACAAATGAGGTACTGCGTGTCCAAAGACACCGAAAAATCCAAGAGCGAATACGGCGCGAAAGACATCCAAGTTCTTGAGGGTCTTGATCCGGTTCGCAAACGTCCAGGCATGTACATCGGTTCGACTGGTTTGGCCGGCCTACATCACCTGATCTGGGAAGTTGTCGACAACTCTGTTGACGAGGCGATGGCTGGCTACTGCACAAAGATCGGCGTGACATTGCTGGCCGACGGTGGTTGTGAAGTCAGTGACAATGGCCGGGGAGTTCCGGTTGATCCGTACCCATCCGGGCCTCACAAAGGTAAAAGTGCTGCAGAGGTCGTGCTCACGGTGTTGCACGCCGGAGGAAAGTTTGGCGGCGAGGGCTACAAGGTTTCGGGTGGCCTGCACGGCGTCGGTGTCAGTGTGGTGAATGCCCTCTCTGAGCGGCTGTCAATCGAAATTGATCGTGACGGCAAGCGTTACTCGCAGGAGTATCACAACGGCGGAAAGCCAAAAAACAAACTCTCCTCAAAAGGCGAGACACCAAAACGTGGCCGAACCACCGGAACGACGGTGACGTTCTGGCCAGATCCAGCAATTTTCCACGCCGAAGGCACTGAATTCGTGGCGCGAACAGTGCTTGATCGTCTCCAGATCATGGCGTTCCTCAACCGCGGACTCGAGATTTCCTTCACTGATCAACGTCCCGAGCGCAAGCAAGAGGTCACCTTCCAATACAAGGGAGGGATTATCGACTTCGTGAAGCATCTCAATCAGTCGAAAGACCCACTGTTCACAAAGGTCTGCCATTTTGAAGACGATGATGGTGAGGGCCAAAACCTCGACATTGCACTGCAATGGAATACCGGATACCACGAAGGCATCCACGGGTACGCGAACGGCATTTCAACCATTGAGGGTGGAATGCACGTCGAGGGATTCCGAACAGCGTTGACGTCAGTTATGAACAAGTACGCCCGAGGCAAGAACTTGTTGAAAGAAAAAGATGACAATCTCACTGGTGAAGACATCCGTGAGGGCCTCACGGCGATTATCTCTGTGAAGTTGCGTGAGCCACAGTTCGAGGGGCAGACGAAGGCAAAGCTCGGCAACGTGCCGATGCGATCGTTCGTTCAGAAAGCGACAAACGAACGCCTCGCCGAATGGTTTGATGAGAACCCGACTGAGGCGAACAAGATCGTGAAGAAGGCAATTGCAGCACAGCAGGCCCGTGTTGCAGCGAAGAAAGCTCGAGAGACCGTCCGCCGCAAGACTGCGCTGTCTGGGGCGGGTATGCCCGACAAACTTCGTGATTGTTCATCTCGCAGCCCCGACGAATCAGAGATTTTCATCGTTGAAGGTGACTCCGCTGGCGGTACTGCGATCAATGCTCGCGATCCACGTACTCAAGCAATCCTTCCCATCCGCGGAAAGATTCTCAACGTCGAACGTGCTCGCATCGACAAAATGTTGAAAAACAACGAGATTCAAGCACTGATTACCGCAATCGGCGCTGGTGTCGGCGAAGATTTCAATGTCGAGAAGGCTCGCTATCACAAGGTGATTGCGCTTTGTGACGCTGATGTTGATGGCAGTCACATCCGCACGCTGTTGCTGACATTTTTCTTCCGGCAAATGCGAGACCTCGTCGAAGCCGGGTACATCTACATTGCTCAGCCTCCGCTGTATTCAACAGAGGTCGGAAAAGAGAAGGTCTACCTCAAAGACGACCTCGCAAAAGACCGATTCCTTGTTGATCGCCCTAATCACCGAAAAGAATTTCAGCGTCTGAAAGGTCTCGGTGAAATGGACTGGCAAGAGCTTCGTGAGACCACCATTGACCCTGAGACCCGCACATTGCTGCAGGTCACCGTTGAAGAAGCAGCTGAGGCCGACATGGTCATGAGCGTGCTCATGGGCGACGACGTTGAGAGTCGCCGCAACTTCATCACCACAAACGCCCGCGACGTGAGGAACCTTGATTTCTGATGAGTGACGACCAAACCCCAACCGAACCAGAAGAACGACACGATCCGGTCCAGCCCATCGCGCTCCAAGATGAAATGGAGAACTCATTCTTGGAGTACGCGATGTCGGTCATCATGTCGCGTGCGTTGCCTGATGTTCGCGACGGACTCAAGCCAGTTCACCGACGCATCATTTGGGATATGGAGCAACAGGGTTTTCGCCCTGATCGCCCGTTTGTGAAGTGCGCCCGCGTCTCTGGTGACACGATGGCTCGCTATCACCCACACGGCGACAGCGCCATTTACGACGCTCTCGTGCGATTAGCACAGCCATTCTCCGTGCGACACCCGCTTATTGACTTCCACGGAAACTATGGGTCGCCAGACTTTGGTCCGGCAGCCAGTCGATACACCGAGTGTCGTCTGCACCCACTCGCAATGCAGTTACTCGCCGATATCGACGAGGACACCGTCGACATGGTGCCGAACTACGACGGAAGCACCGAACAGCCATCGGTGTTGCCGGCACGGTTCCCGAACCTTCTCGTGAACGGCTCTCAAGGCATCGCCGTCGGCATGGCAACGAACAT
>JALRDI010000254.1 GCA_023257035.1 Ilumatobacteraceae bacterium
GCGGTAATACGACGAAGAAATGATTGAAAGGAATCCACCACCCAGTCCGGCAAAGCCGCCGCTGATGAGCAATCCGATGTATCGAACTCGAATGACGTTCACACCGAGTGATTCCGCCGCCTCAGGTGCTTCACCTGACGATCGCAATCTCAGGCCAAAACTTGTTCGCCAGAGCACCCAGGCAGAAAGTGGAACGAGCAGCACTGCAATAAGTGAGGCGAGCGAAAGCCCCGACATAAGCCCTCGAGCCACGCCTGCAAGGTCGCCGATGATGAACCAGCCTCGTTCCTCGAGCCACCCGAGTGCATCGGGTGTCGTTGAGGAGCCAACTGGGCCGCCGGCAAGGAACGGCACATCAATTTTGGGGATAGCAGATGATTGCGGTGGTGATTGGCTAATGCCGCCTTGGGGCTGCCCAACGAAGACCAGTTCGCTGAGGTAACGAACACCAAAAAAGGCAAGCAGGTTCATCACAACACCTGAGATCACCTGGTCGATATTGAATCGAATAGTCGCCACCGCGTGGATGAGGCCCCCAAGCGAACCGCCAAATATCGCGAGCAGGAAACCAATCCATGGCCCGTACTTCCAAGCCCCGAAGGCCCCAAACCAGGTGCCAAGAATCATCATTCCTTCGATACCGATATTGAGAATGCCAACCCGTTCGGCCCAAAGGCCTGCGAGTCCGGCAAGCATGATCGGTACGGTGAGGCGCAATGCGGCTCCGATTGTTCCTGACGAGGTGAGATTGTCGAAGCCCGTCCACAGTCGTGTGACCGACATGATGGCGACGAGCGACAAACCAATCGTTAGCAGGCGCATCCGCGGTGAGAGCGAGACGCGTGCTTGAGGTGAGGAGATTGCTGTCGTACTCATGCTGCGCTCCCTGCTGCGAGTTCGGCCCGCGCTCGTTCAGCGGTTTTGACATTCGATCGTCGAACTGCGGCCTCGTTCACGATGACCACCGTGAGCACGATGATGGCCTGCATCACTTTGACGATTGAGTTTGGAACCTCAGCGAGCTGCAGTTGTGCCGATGTCGAGTCGAGGAAGCCAAAGAGAAGCGCAGCGATGACAATTCCGACTGGATGGTTGCGCCCGAGAAGGGCGACGGTGATGCCAGCAAACCCGAGCTGGATTGGTGTGGCGCTCGGACCGTAGGCGTGTGTTTCTCCGAGCACACTCTGCATCGCAACCAGGCCGGCGACAGCTCCCGACAGCAGGAGGGCGATCACCGTCATCTTCGTGGCGCTGATGCCCGCAGTTGATGCCGCCGTGGCGTTATAGCCAGACGCCCGCAATTTAAAGCCGAATCGGCTGCGGTAGACAACGACCCAGAAAATTGCGACAACAACCAACGCAATGATGAACATTGAGTTGAGGCGACCCTCAACGATGTCGGGTAGCCATCCCGACTCGGCAATGATCGTGGTCTTGACGTTCAGGCCTTCGACGGAGTCGTCTCTGAAGAAACTGTTGAAGATCCATTGGATGAATGACAACGCGATGTAATTCAACATGATCGTTGAAATCACCTCGTGAACATTTTTCCGAACTTTGAGATATGCGGAAATGCCTGCCCACGCAGCGCCAGCGATGAGTGCAACCGCAAGGATTGCGGCGACATGCAACGGCCCGGGAAGGCTCAGGTGACTTCCGACTTCTGCGGCCATCAGTGCGGCGAACAGATACTGCCCTTCGACCCCAATATTGAAGATGTTCATTTTGAACCCGATGGCCACGGCGGTTGCCGAGAAGATGAGCGGAGTAGCTCTGCGCATCATCTCGAGCAACTTGTCGGTGTTCTTTGCGGTGTCGATGATGGTGGTGAACGCGGCAACCGGATCTTTTCCAGTGACGTACAACATGATCGCTGAGATCGCAAGAGCGATGAGAACAGCGAAGAGCGAACTCGCAAGAGTTGTGCCAGATGTTCTCAAACCTGATGCTCTCGAAGGTGTGAGGATTTTTGAAAGTGGCCCGCTGGGAGCAGTGGTTGTTTCGCTCATGATGCAACCCCTTCGTGTGCGCCAGTCATGTAACTGCCGAGTTCGCTCGGTGTGACGTCGTCAGGATTAAGCGTCGCCGTGATTCGGCCGTCGAACATGACGGCAATTGAATCCGACAGGCCGAGTAATTCTTCAAGGTCAGCTGAGACAAGCAACACCGCCATTCCGTTATCACGCGCTTGACGAATTTCATCCCAGACCGCCGCTTGAGCTCCAACGTCAATTCCGCGAGTCGGGTGAGCGGCAACAAGAACTCGGGGGTTCGTTGTCAATGTGCGGCCCACGATGAGTTTCTGCTGATTGCCACCCGACAGTGCAAATGCAGGTGTCGATTCATCTGGTGTGAGCACCCCAAAACGCTCAATGATGTCACTTGTGTAGGAGCGGATTGAAGCAGTATCAACGAGCGGGCCTTTACTGAACTGCGTCTCATCTTCACGACCGAGCAGGGTGTTCTCCCATAGGGGAGCGTTGAGCATGAGGCCCTCGCGGTGGCGATCGAACGGGATGTATGCGAGACCTGCGTCGTGGCGTTCGCGAGTTGAGGCGCGGCTGAGGTCGTTTCCGTCGACAGCGACGCTTCCCTTTGAGGGTACGAGGCCGAGAAGGGCGGCACAGAGTTCGTACTGACCGTTGCCTTCAACACCAGCGATACCAACAATTTCGCCAGATCTGATGCTAAGCGATGCATCGTCGACCGCCGGGCGGCCTTCAGTCCCGGTAACAGTAAGACCTTCGACCTGAAGTCGAACCTCGTTGCCGATCGTGGAGGTCCGACCTGCAGGGGAGGGAAGTTCGGAACCGACCATGAGTTCCGCGAGCCCTGAACGATCGATTTGACTCGGAGTTGTTTCGGCGACTGTGGTGCCTTGGCGCATGACGGTGATGTCGTTGGAAACCTGCAACACCTCAAACAGCGCATGATGGCGCACGCTGAGGCCATGGAATTTGAGCAGGCACAGCGGTGTAAAGAGAAACTAGAAGCGTTAGAAAAGTATGCTGCGAAAAGTACCGTCGTCAGTTTCACCCTAACCAATATCGA
>JALRDI010000272.1 GCA_023257035.1 Ilumatobacteraceae bacterium
CAACAGGCACTTTACGGAACTCGTTACAGATGCTGGCTCAATCTTTTCTTCTAAGACCCCGCCAGAGAGTCTTCGTAACTCGTCACAGTTTTATGTGATGTGGCGACTCAAGACGTCGAGACAACAAGTCGTTCAAGGCCATGCAGACTGTTGTTCCGACGCCATTCGGCTTCTCGAACCTCAATGGTCTCGACCCGATCAAGGAATTGATCAAGCACGGCTTTCACTTCTTGTTGCGCGAGGCTCGCACCAACACAACGATGCACGCCTCTTCCGAATGCGAGATGGTCAACCGGGTTACGAGTGATGTCAAAGACATCTGGTTGATCAAAACGTCGTTCGTCGCGATTTGCTGACCCGAAGAGCAAGACCACACGAGCACCCACCGGAATGGTCGAACCGCTCACGTCAACTTCCGACGTCGTGACACGAGTGAACCGTTGCACGGGTGGCTCAATGCGCAAGATCTCTGCGATGGCGCTCTGCAGTAACGACCGATCTGCACGTAGGCGTTGCCACTGATCGGGATGTTGACCAAACAAGTACAGCGACGACGAAATTGAGTTCACCGTTGTATCCATGCCTGCCCAGACAACGGCCATCACCAGCCCTGGGCATGCATCTGCATCGACATTGCCGACATCACCTGCGGCATAAAACTGACGACCCAACCCTTGATCGGCAAGTTGGTCAGGGGTCAATGTCGTAAAGCAGTACTGGAACATCTCATAGAAGCCGGCAAAGCCTTCTTGGGCGAGAGCGTTGTCTGGTCCCATGATGTTGAACCCAGCGTCGGCCCATCTCATGAAGTGCTCTCGTCCCTCTTCAGGGAATCCGGCGAGAGATGACACAACATCAATGCTGAATGGTTGAGCGAGTTCGCTGACTGCCTCAAATGACGGCTTTGCCACGAGGTCCCCGACCATTCGCGCTGCCACCTCATCGATGAACGTTTGATGGGCAGACAGCGATCTCACCAACAGCGGCGGATTCATCACCTTTCGAAGCTGCTCATGTCGCGGCGGATCGGACGTCAAGATCCCGCTTCCACCGAACCGGTTGCCTTGCTCACCAACCCCAACACCGCTCGCAGAACTGAATTGTTCCCAATCTTGCACCGCCGACCGGACATCGTCATAACGAGACAGGATGTAGACGTCACGCTCGGCGTCATAGACGACCGGGCCGAGAGCGCGAAGTTCTGCATAGGCTGGATATGGGTTCGCAAGCACGTCATCTGACCAGAGGTCGATATCAATCGATGGAATGTTCACGACTCATCCCCGGCCACAAATGAGAGCCCATTCAGCGTGATGTAGCTCATGTCTATGCCGACACCCAGAATGACCGTGCAAGGGCGATGACCTCGCCGTCCTCATCAAACGCTGCTGACGCGGCCCCACGCTTGCGCCCATCCCACACCGGCTCATAGTCGCCATTCCAGCCAACGATGGCGACTCGTTCCCCCGGGGCCACTTCGCGCCGCTGATCAACTGCGTACTGCACGGTGTACGCCATGCGTTCACCATCACTACCGCAGACATAAAACGCAGCAGTGCAGTCGAGGGCTGACCACAGCGCACCAGACGACGCCAGCGAGGTCGTCGCCCACTCGGGAACAACCCAATCGGTCGCATAGCGACCGTCACCAAGTGCAGCCCCATGAACTTGCATTGACCCCGGCTGCATACCGCATGAGAAGCACGTCATCGAGATGTCATCATCGAGGAAAGGAATGAACCGCGAACGAGCCTCGGCGGCATCAGCAACCGAAACCGGTTCTGTCATCACTGCATCAGGCACCCACGGTGTCGCTTCCATGATGAGCACATCACCATGCAGTAACTGGACAGAGTCGCCATACACCACCTCAAGCTGTTCGCCGAGGGGAACATGATGCCGAAGGGCAATCGAATGTGGGCCGTCAAGGTGTTCAGAGAATTGCCGAGATGTCCACCCGCCTTGTCCGCTGCCAGCAGGCCCTTCAAAAAATGGTTCGATCGTCACCGTGGACACCTCCCCACCGTAATGAGCGAGATGCCGTCCTCATTGGGTCGGGAGAGGGATCAACTCGCGAATACAGGCGTCGACGGAGAAGGTCGACGAATCATTGTCGCCAACATGCCGGCTGCAATAGCAATGCCACCGCCGGCCGAAAATGCCCACGTGTAATCTCCGGCCGCCTCACGAATGACTGCCGCTCCCCACGCTGAGACCGCTGCGCCGATTTGATGTGCAGCGAACACCCATCCGTAGACGGTTCCCGCGTTGTGCCGACCGAACGCTTCTGCACACAACATGATCGTTGGTGGGACCGTGGCGATGTAGTCGAGCCCGAACAAGATCGCGAACACCCCGATCGAGACGTTGTCATGAATCACCGGCAAGAAGAACAGACTCACCCCTCGAAATGAGTAGTAGGCGAACAGCAGTCGGCGCGGGTCATATCGATCGGTCAACCATCCGCTGACAAGTGTTCCCACAAAATTGAAGAGCCCCATTACTGCCAGCCAGTTCGCCGCTGTGACTTCTGCGAATCCGTGCTCGGTGGCGTGAGCAATGAAGTGCTGGCCAACAAGCCCATTGCTCGTCACTCCACACACCATGAAGGTGGTTGCAAGCAACCAAAACTCTGGTCGTCGAGCCGCACGTCTGAACAGGCCACGGTCAGGGGGTCGGGTCGGCTCGGGCGTGCCCCCATACGGCGCGAGCCCCACGTCTGCTGGAGCGTCACGCATCAACCACGCCGTTGGGATGGCCGTGATGACGAGTAGCACCGCTCCAATTTCGAGCGAACGCCGCCAACCGGAGTTCGCTGCAAGTGCAGTAAAGAAGGGGAAGAACACGAGCAATCCCGCACTCGTTGATGCACCAAAAATTCCGGTGACAAGCCCCCGACGGTCGACGAACCAGCGGTTCGCGACGGTGGCGCCGAGCACGCTGGCGATGAGACCGCTTGCCAGTCCCGCGCCGAAACCGAACCAGAGATAGAACGACCACAACGAGGTTGTTCGAGCACTGAACACAAACGACACCGCAGCCAGCAGCAGACTCGTCACTGTCGTGGCGCGCAGGCCGATTCGTGAAATAACGAACGCAGCGAGCGGGCCGCCTGCGCCATACATCACCAAACTGATCGATGCAGCGATCGACAGCGTCGACGTGCTCCAACCAGTGGATCGCTCCATATCGACAAGCAATGCACCAGGTGTCGCCCTGCTACCCGCCGTCATCATCACCGCAATGACAGCAACACCGACCACCACCCAGCCATAAAACAGGTTCTTCGGTACGAATCGTGGAAGACGATGTACAGCGTCATCAGTTGCGGGGGTTGGCACGTTCTGAACTCTATGAGCGCGTTGCGCATTGGGCGCAGTCAGATCGTTTGCGACATAACCTGCCGTTGTGGGTATCAACACGCCAGCCGACCTTACCGACGAAGACATTGATGGCTGGATGTCGATCGCGCTCGAAGAAGCCCGCCTTGCTGAAACTCATGGCGATGTGCCTGTTGGCGCAATCGTTGTTCGTGAACACCAGGTGATCGCTCGTCGACACAATGAGCGCGAACTCACTGGTGACCCGACCGCGCATGCGGAAGTTCTTGCTCTTCGTGATGCAGCCGCTGTTGTCGGCAATTGGCACTTGGAAGAATGCGTCCTTGTCGTGACTCTCGAGCCGTGTGTGATGTGTGCCGGTGCAATGGTGAACAGCCGTCTAGGAATGTTGATCTATGGCGCAACCGACCCAAAGGCGGGGGCATCAGGAAGTTGTTTCGACCTCACCAACTCTGAGGTCCTCAACCATCGGGTCCCACGTGTTGAGGGTGTACGCAGCGACGAATGCTCTCAACTCTTAAAGGAATTCTTCGCGGCTCGTCGCCACTGACTTGACCGTCACCGTCGCCCTCACCCAGCTTGCCGATAGCCTCCATCGACGGAAGGATGCCAGAGCGGACGAATGGGACGGCCTCGAAAGCCGTTGAGGTCTTCGGGTCTCCGTGGGTTCGAATCCCACTCCTTCCGCCAGAGAATGTGCAGGTGTCTGTCGTACGACGAGAGCCGCTTAGCGACACTCGACGCCACTAGTAGGCGCTTCGAGATTGATGAGATAATCGTTGACGAGATCGTCGACGCATTGATTGACGCCATACCCGGTGTGCTGATCAGCCTCGACAATCACAAGGCGCCCATCGTCTAGCACCTCAGCCATTGCTTCGGTTGATGACAACGGTGTCGCCGGGTCTCCAGTCGTTCCGATCACAACAATCGGCCCCGCTCCCTCTCCTGTGATGTCGATCCGGGGGTCTTGTGCAGCAGGAAAGAACGTGCAGAAATACTGACCAGACGCACCTTCGGGAACGAGTCGTGGCGCAACCGCTCGATACTCATCAGTCAGGGAATCTTCTTCCGCAACACTTGGTCTCTCCGCGCTGTCGGCGCAACTGATCGTCTGAAAGGCTTCGAGTTCGTTCCCGTATGAGCCATCTGGCTGTCGCTGGAAGTAGGCATCGTGCAACGACAACAGGCCAGAGCCGTCACCTGCTGCAGCTTTTGCAAGCGCAATTTCGAGTCGAGGCCAATATGAATCTGAGTACATCGCCTCGATCACTCCATTAATGGCAACTGCAAGATTCGCAGGCGGGCGATCGTTCGAAGTGGGTGCAGGGCTCGCGTCGAGCGATGCCATCAGATCGTCAAACGCGGCTTCTGCGTTTCCGTCGTTGTGGAACTCACATGTTGGATCACCGCTGCATTGCTTGAGGAAGGTCGAGAGCGAAGCCTCAAACCCTTCGAGTTGTTGGAGTGACGATTCAAGGCTGTCCGCGTTGGGATCAGCGGCGCCATCAAGCACCGCAGCACGAACGGTGTCGGGAAACAAAGTTGCCCACGTTGCGCCAAGTTCGCTTCCATACGAGAACCCGAAATAACTGATCGTTTCCTCACCGAGCGCACGACGCAACACATCCATGTCACGCGCCGAGTTGTTCGTTCCTGAAAACTGAGCGATGCCGTCATTTGCGCTCACACAACGATCAGCGAACTCCTGAGCGAGTGCAACAAGTTCACGTTGTTCGGCATCGGTCTCAGGAGTGATATCGATTTCAGCAAAGAACGGGTCGTAGTCATCGATGCAATCGATGCTCGGTTCACTCAATCCGGTGCCACGTGGATCCCATCCCACAATGTCAAAACGATCGAGCAACGCCGAGTCATAAATCTGAGAGGCGTACTCAGCAAGGATTGACCCTCCGAAACCGGGCCCGCCGGGATTCACCAACAATGAACCGATGCGGTCCGTCTGGTTACGGGCGGGGTGCCGAACCACGTAGATCGAAATCGTGTCTCCGTTTGGATCGTTGTAATCGAGTGGCACGACAAGTTGAGCCGACTCAGTTGCCGGTCCAAGCGGCGACCACTCAAGCGAAGGAACAGCGACCTCGTCAGTCTGGGGATCTGGACTGTCATTCGCTTCTTGAGCAGCTTGCGGCTCATCGGAATTCGATTGCGACGCCGCCACGGTTGTTTCAGACGAGATCAGCCGAACAGGTTCTGCGCTGACGCAAGCCGTGATGACCAGAGCCCCGACTGTCATCGCAACGCTGTTTCGCCAGATCATCAGATCAGGGTAGGCCAGTGATGCACTCTCGCCATGGGTACTTAACATGAAGGGATGCGGATGGGCCCTCACCACATGATGCCGAGAGACACCGATGCTGTGCGTGACGTGCATCTTCAAGATGGAACATCGAAACGGGTATGGGCGTTCGCTCGGCCCTACCGCTCGACCATCACCCTCTTTCTTGTTGCGATCCTTGTTGCAGCCCTGCTCGCCCTCGTGCCACCACTTGTCGTGCGAGAAATTCTTGACAATGCAATTCCGCAGGGAAATCGGCGACTCATTGTGTGGCTCGCCTCTGCTGCCGTCATCTCTGCCCTCGCAGATGCCGCACTTCAAATTCTTCAACGGTGGTGCTCAGCCCGCATTGGCGAAGGTCTTATTGCTGACCTTCGTATTGCGTTGTACGCGAAAGTCCAACGACTTCCGATCGGCTTTTTCACACGCACACCGACCGGGGCCATTACCTCTCGTCTCAATAACGATGTGGTCGGTGCACAGAGTGCGTTGACAAGCACGTTGGGTTCAGTCGTGAGCAACGTCATCGTGCTTATCACCACCCTTGCAACAATGGCGGCACTCGAGTGGAGGCTGACCTTGTTGTCACTCATCGTGTTGCCGACGTTTATCGTTCCTGCTCGTCGAGTTGGCCGTCGCCTCCAAGACATTTCACGTCGACAGATGCAGCACAACGCCACGATGAATACCCAGATGACCGAACGGTTCAATGTTGCGGGAGCGATGTTGGTGAAGCTGTTCGGCGATGAACAGCGAGAACTCGACACGTTCAGTACTCAAGCAAATGCCGTGCGAGACGCTGGTGTGTCCTCGGCGATGTTGGGTCGCGTGTTTTTCGTTGCACTCGGCCTCGTCGGTGCAATAGGCACGGCTGCGATTTATGGCATTGGTGCGTGGTGCGACAATATTGCCGATGACTATCTTGAAGATTCCCCGGATTTTTCGCCGCGATGCCCGTGCCAATG
>JALRDI010000257.1 GCA_023257035.1 Ilumatobacteraceae bacterium
CCTAGAGAGTGTTAGGCAGATATGACATGGTGAACAACGATGTCGTGGGGCTCTTGGGGCAGGTCGTCAACGACCTGCTCTGCGAAGCACACTCCAATAGTTGCCGCCCGGTCGTTGATATTGGGCAAAAACCTGTCGTACCAGCCTCCACCCTGCCCCAGCCGGAGCCCGATCGACGTAAACGCAACTCCCGGCACAACAACAAGATCAGGAACCTGTGGATCAGGCTCATCTTCGGGCACAACGATCGCGACGTGATTCGCCAAAAGCCACTCGCGAAAGTTATCGAGTACCGGCTCACCTTTGATTGAATCGAACAGCATGACGACGTTGGGATGTAGTTGTGTTGCCATTTCGATCAGCGCCTCACAGATCAAGTTTGATCGGCGAGCAACTTCGTCAATACCTAACTCTCGACGCCACCTGCGTAGTTCCGTCCGGAGTTGAGATTTCTTCTCGCTGACCGCGTCCACATCATCACCGTACCGCCCACATCTCTCGCTACTCAGTCGCAAACGCGTAGTGTCGGAAGGGTGAGTGCTATCGATCCAAAAGAATTTCGTAACGTTCTCGGACACTTCCCCACCGGCGTCACTGTCGTCACCGGCATGGATGGTGACGAGCCAGTCGGTCTCACCATTGGCTCATTCACCTCAGTGTCACTTGATCCGCCAATGGTTGGATTCCTTCCAGGAAAAGACTCCTCGACGTGGGCAGCCATCCAAAATAGCGGAAGTTTCTGCGTCAACGTGCTTGGCAATCATCAGGCCGATGAATGCTGGACCTTTGCAAAGCCAGCCGAGGGCTCACGCTTTGATGGGCTCTCATGGCACTCTGAATCAACGGGGTCACCGGTAATCGACGGATCACTTGCATGGATCGACTGCACCATTAACCAGGTCTACGAAATGGGTGACCACCTCTTTGTGCTTGGCGATGTCACGGCTCTCGCCGGAAACGCAGGCGACCCATTGCTGTTCTTCAAGGGTGGACTGGGAACCTTTGCCGCGTCCTAACGGAACCCCTCGCCGCACTCTCATCATTGCCGACATCGCCGTCATTGCGCTGTTCGTCCTCATTGGGAGAAATGAGCACAACAGCGGATCTCAGATCATCGGCTATCTCACAACTGTGGGCCCATTCCTTATGGCAATTGCGATCGCTTGGTGCATCCCGCAGGTGCATCGATCACCGACATCGGCGGCTGCAGGGCTCATCGTCTGGGGCCTCGTCATCATTCTCGGAATGACATTTCGTCGCGCGCTCTTCGGGGACGGAACGGCACTTCCGTTTGTCCTTGTCGCCACCATCTTCAATGGTTCACTGCTGCAAGGCTGGAGGCTCATCGCCCGCTCTCGCGAACGACGACCTGATCGCGGCCTACCACTCGGGTAGCCGACTCAGACCGGGTTCGTAATCGCGCCTTTTTCGGCCCCCTGCGCAAGGCGGGCGTATTTGCCGAGCACACCAGTTGTGTAACGAGGCTCGTTCGGAGTCCATCCTTCACGTCGGCGAGCCAGCTCTTCCTCGTCGACGAGGAGGTCGAGCCCGAGGGTCGGGACATCGATGCGGATGATGTCGCCATCTTGTACGAACGCGATTGGACCTCCGTCTACAGCCTCAGGTGCGACGTGGCCAATACAGAACCCCCACGTGCCGCCTGAGAATCGGCCGTCAGTGATGAGGGCACAGTCAGCGCCGCGTCCGACACCCTTGAGCGCTCCAGTGATGGCCAGCATTTCACGCATGCCGGGCCCACCCTTCGGGCCTTCATATCGAATGACGATCACAGTTCCGGGCTGAATCTCGCCACCCATGACAGCTGCCATTGCACCGTCTTCACCATCGAAGACACGTGCCGGACCCTCGAAGGTGCGTTGGTCTTCGGTCAGACCAGCAACCTTTACGACAGAACCCATCGGGGCGAGAGAACCGGTGAGGATGTTGAGTCCACCTTCTGGGTTGATCGGCTGCGAAATTGGGTACACCACTGTTCCATCGGGTGCAGGTGGATCGATTTCTGCGAGGTTCTCGGCCATCGTCTTGCCGGTCACCGTCACCTCATCACCGTGGAGCAGACCTTCTTCGAGAAGATGCCTCAGGACAACCG
>JALRDI010000051.1 GCA_023257035.1 Ilumatobacteraceae bacterium
TCGATATGACACCTTATCGTCATATTTTCGTAATATTTTGCGCATCGATCGGCCCCGCACCCCCTCATCACACGAAAAGGCGTAAGAATGGAGGCAATGGCATCGGCGGGCAACACGGTTGGGATTCTCCTCGCGGCGGGAGCAGGCTCCCGTTTTAGCGGCGAGACCCACAAACTTCACGCCAACATCGGCGGACTTTGCGTCTGGGAGCACTCTCTTAACGAACTCATCGCGGCAGACATCGGCCCCACCATCGTCGTGACTGGTGCAGTCGTCTTAGACCTCGCAAATTACGAGGTCCACGAAGCTCTCAACCATCGCTGGAGCGAAGGCCAATCGACTTCGCTCCGAGCAGCAATTGATGTCGCCGCCCAATTCGACCCAGAGGCCGCAATCATCGGCCTCGCTGACCAACCCGGCATCACTACCGAGGCGTGGATCAAGCTGGCCCGTTCGACCGCAACTCTTGCAACAGCGATTTATGACGACAGTCCTGGACACCCCGTCAGAATTGCCGCCTCACTTTGGCCCGAGCTACCCGAAAGCGGAGATTTTGGGGCAAGAGCATTGCTCCGTAAGTACGAGGATCACGTCGAGCGGATACCCTGCTCAGGGTCTGCTTTTGACATCGACACAACCAAGGATCTTGACCAATGGCTGAAACAATCACCAACGAGTTCACCGTAAACCGCCCCATTGATGAGGCCTGGGCCGTACTTTGCGACGTTGAGCGAATTGCTCCCTGTCTCCCCGGAGCGCAATTACAAGAGGTCGAAGGCGAGACCTTCCGTGGCGTCGTAAAGATCAAGCTCGGTGCAGTGAACGCCAACTTCAAGGGCGAAGCAAAATTTGTCGAGCGAGACGACGCCAACTACAAAGCAGTGCTCTCTGCATCAGGTCGCGACACCGGCGGACGGGGCAATGCCAGCGCTGATGTCACCGCAGAAGCAGTTGCCCTCTCCCCCACGAGCACCCGTTGCACTGTGACGGCTGAACTTCATATCAGCGGAAAAGTTGCCCAGTTTGGTCGCGGCATCATGGGCGATGTCTCAAAGAAGTTGATGGACCAGTTCTCAACCAACCTCAACACCATGCTTGATGAGCAGCCAGCAACCGCCGCTGAGTCATCAGAATCCGCTCCCGAGGCCCCCATTAGCGAGAGCCCTGCAAGCGAGCCAACTGACACTGCAGAGGCCGATGACACCGGAAGTTCAGACCGCCCCCGAGTTCGCAAAATCGAGGGGCCGGCGGCGGAACCGATCGATGTCGCAGGTCTGGCAGGACCAGCAGTGTTGAAGCGCTTCGCCCCTCTTGCCATTGGCGTGGTCGTCGTCATCTTGATTATTCGCGCCCTTCGGTGACCTACTCGCATCCCAACGACCGCGAACGAGTGACCGAGCTCCTCGGACGCGCTCCGATGGGACCGTTCACGGTCGTTCATCGAAATGACGTTGGTGACCCAGTCGTCATCGAGAATGCCCCATTTCTTGACGACGGCACCCCGATGCCAACTCGCTACTGGCTGATCGGCACTAAGGAAACATACGCGGTAGCAGTCCTCGAAGCCGATGGCGGTGTCCGGCGTGCTGAACGAGAAATAGATGACACGCTGATCGCCGCCGCCCACGAACGACACCAGGCATCGCGAGAAGCTCGTATTCCAGACGACTATGACGGGCCCGCTCCGTCGGGAGGCATCGGTGGGACACGTCGTGGGGTCAAGTGTCTTCACGCCCACTATGCGTGTTTCCTTGCTGGCGAAGACGACCCGGTCGGGCGTTGGGTACATCGAGAACTCGGGTTCGGAATCTGCAACGTAGACGTTGGCGATCCATCGTCAACCGTCACCACAAATGGATCAACCGTCACCATCGACACACCGCTTTCTGACATCAACGAACGCCTCGCACACGGCTCGTTCGCCGATCCGGCAGAACTCACAAACATTATTGGAGAGATCACCGACTCGTTCGACGATTCCCTTCGGCGGAACAACATGTCCAGGCCAACCGAAGTTGATCTCATCATCTCAGGGCCAAAGGGAATCAGCCTCGCCCGACTCGAGAGCGGTTCTTCGACCTGCACCTCGACCACTATCGATCGCGACACCGTGGAAGAACTCTTCCGACTGCTTGCTACAGATGCAGCCACCGATCGACTTGATCACCCCGGATTGCTGGAATCCGATGGCGACCTCCTCGGAGCAATCTGTGTCGCCGTTGCGATCAGTCGATTTCTCAACCCTGCCGAAATCATCTTTGGCCACCCGACCACGTCATGATTCGCTCGCGTCAGCACCGCTGGAACCCCCCGACACTGCTGGGGAAGCGAATCCAACTTCGACCGCTGAACGATGATGACTTCTCGTCGTGGAGCGAAGTGCGGCTTCGCAACGCTGAGTGGCTCTTGCGCTGGGAACCACTCCGTCCAGCATATGCGCCTGATCCCGCTGTGGAGCGATCTGCATTTGTGAACCGTTGTCGAGCCAGAGAACGAGAAACAGCCGCCGATCAGGCCTATCCATTCGGAATCTTCATCGATGGTGCATTTGCCGGCGAAATCAACCTCAACAATGTTGCCCGTGGTGCACTTCAATCTGGAACTCTTGGATATTGGATCGACCAGGCACAGGCCGGGCACGCCTATATGTCTGAGGCTGTTGTCGTCATGCTGGACTTCGCATTCGATCGGCTCGACCTCCACCGCATCGAAATCTGCATCGTTCCACGCAACTCGAACAGCAAGCGCGTCGTTGAAAAGATCGGCCTCCGATTCGAAGGAACAGCCGAGAGATATTTACAAATCGCAGGGGTATGGGAAGACCACCTTCGATACGCGATCACCTCAGAAGAATGGACTGAACGTGCGGACAGCCTTCTCAACGAGTGGGTGCGCGACGAGCCAATCAATGATCCTTCGCCGTCACCATCAAGCTGAGTTAGGCGAGACGTTCGATCGCAGCGATGCGCTGCTGGCGCAACACGGTGCGCCGCTTCCACATCTTTGTCTTCCAGTGGCGCCGATTGCGCTTCGCCTTTGCAAGCTTCGTCTTCGCTCGCTCAGAGTCATGGTGACGAAGTGGCTTCCAGGCCTCGCCCGGTTCATGAACATCCTCTGGATCGATTCCAGAACTCACCACATGGGCGAGTTGATCGAGTTCAACATGAATCCGGTGGCGCTCACCGTGGGCGTGCGCACGCAACTCCTGCTTCGGCGGCAGTTGGAATTCTGAATTCCTATGACGCTGACTCATCGGATACCTCCTTGTTGAAGTGGTGGTAATCCTCCCCCTGCGCACGACTGTACACGATTTCGCGAGGGTGAAATTTCAGCGATGACTTGATCGGATAACGATCAGGACTTTGAAGAAATCTTTGCCTTCAATGCGGCGATGCGCTCTTCGAACCACGGTTGTTTTGCTGTCCACACCTGCGGATCAAGCTCTCGAGCAACCGCATCGGGGTGTGCATCGATGTCAGCCATATCTCGGATGGTCTGCTTTGTGATGATGACCAGTTCACGAGGTGCCGATGCGGCCCCGGCGGCAAGACCTCGGGCAGCATCCATCAAGGCGTCATCTTCTACGCAACGATGAACGAGGCCGATCCGCTCCGCTTCGGTTCCGTCCACGACCTCAGAAAAAATCACTGTCGCAAATGCTGCTTGAACACCGACAATCTGACGCTGCATCCATGTGTGGCCACCGCCAGGATGCAGGCCGATCTGCAAGAAACGGGTGTCGAACCTTGCCCGTCTCGCAGCGATGCGAAGGTCGCATCCGAGAGCAAGATTCATCCCCGCTCCGACCGCCGCGCCGTTCACGGCGGCAATGGTCGGCAAGGTCGAACGCGCAATCCGGAGGAACCCCTCGTAGATCGTTCCGAGGCTTTCCGCAGTAGCGGTCTGAAGATTTCCGAGATCAGCACCTGCACAAAACGCCGAACCAGCACCGGTCACAATGACTGCAGAGCAGCCCTCATCTGCCTCGAAGGCATCCATCGCAGCGCAGATTTCCTCCACCATCGGCATTGTCATCGTGTTGCGAGCCTCCGGTGCGTTCAAGGTGAGCGTGCCGATTCCATCTGAAATATCTGTCAAAACGTGGGACATGACAAAAGTCTCGCACGATTGACACCCACTTCAGCAATGGAAGGCCTCTCAAACCGAGTAATGTCTCAGTGTTCACGTGAACAAGTTCTGTGAAGCGTCTCGCTCCACAGAACACAAACCCACTACATCCCGAACAAGGGGGAGAAATGATCAAGTCAAAGCGCATTGCCATTGCGGCAATGGCGACGGTCCTCGCTCTCGCCGGTGCTGCTTGCGGAAGCGACGACCCAGTCGCTGAAGAGCCAGCAACCGAAGAGGAGGCAGCCGAAGAGCCAGCAGCTGAAGAAGAGGCAGCCGAAGAGCCGGCCGCTGAAGAAGAGGCAACCGAAGAGCCAGCAGAAGAAGCTGGACCATTCCTCGGCCTCGCATTCGACACCGGTGGCCGTGGTGACGGTACGTTCAACGACGCAGCAGGCCGTGGTGCAGACCAGGCCGAGAGCGATCTCGGTGTTGCCGTTCAGGAGCTCGAAGCAACGAGCGACCAGGACCGTCAGCCAAACCTCGAGGCACTCGCAGGAGCAGGCAACAAGCTCGTCGTTGCAGTTGGTTTCGCATTCGGTGACGCACTCGCTCCAATCGCAGAGGCCAACCCAGACGTGTTCTTCGGCTGGATCGACGGCTACTACGACGGCGCGAACATCATTACGACAGCATTTGCCGAGCACGAGGGATCATTCCTCGTTGGTGCAGCAGCTGCGCTGAAGAGCGAATCAGGCCACATCGGCTTCATCGGCGGTCAGGAAATTGACCTCATCAAGAAGTTCGAGGCTGGCTATATCGCAGGTGCAAAGGCTGTGAACC
>JALRDI010000071.1 GCA_023257035.1 Ilumatobacteraceae bacterium
CAGTTGCAGAATGAGGTTGCGGCTGTTGGCCTTCGTTACGGCGTTGATTTCGGCGGTCGTGGATCAGCGACCGTTGGTGGAACGATTGCGACAAATGCGGGAGGACTCAATGTGCTCCGTCACGGCATGACTCGGGCGCAGCTCGTCGGGATTGAAGTTGTCCTTGGCACAGGCGACGTCATCGAGATCATGTCGGGCCTCGTCAAGAACAACACGGGTTACTCGATTCCTGACATGATGTGCGGTTCTGAAGGAACTCTTGGTGTGATTACGAGAGCGCGCTTGCGGCTCACACCGCAACAGCCCTTCTGCCACACCGCGCTGCTTGCCTTCGCTGATGTGGAGTCGGCAGTTGCGGCTACTGCACATCTCCGAAGAGCGCTTCCTGGTCTTGAAGCGGCGGAATTGATGCTCTCCCAGGGGGTGCAATTGGTCTGCAACGAGTTTGATCTCAATGCGCCTTTGGGCGATGAGTATCCGGTGTTTCTCCTTATCGAATCAGTCTCAGGTCATGACCATCTCGACAGTTTCGCTCAGCACATCTCTGAGCTAGATGGAGTGGTCACTGCTGCAATCGCGGCTGATGATCGCCAACGCAAAATATTGTGGCGATTACGTGATGATCACACGACGGCGATTAACCGTGTTGGTGTGCCACGCAAGTTCGATGTCACCCTTCCTCACGACCGGATCGCCGAGTTTGTGACCGCAGTCGAGCGTCATATCTCCTCTGCCGCTCCCACTGCAGCGACGTGGATCTTCGGACACGTTGGCGATGGGAACCTTCATGTCAACGTCACTGGCTTCGACGGTGACGATTCATTTGATCAATCGATTTACGAATTGGTGATCTCGATGGACGGGTCGATCAGCGCCGAACATGGCATCGGCACATCGAAAGCAGCGTTTTTGCCGTTGCAACGTTCAGCCGCCGAACTGAACCTCATGCGAGGGTTGAAAGCGGTGTGTGATCCAGATGGGATTTTGAATCCTGCCGCAATATTCGCGTAGCGGTTATTCGGCGTCGACTGCGAAAGTCTTCAACACCTCAAGGTCGACGTATTCGAGGGCTGACATGTGGGTGGCGGCCAACACGACGTTGCAGGCGCGACCTGCTTCGTATGCTTCAACCCAGCGGGACGCGCAAACACACCAACGGTCGCCATTGCGAAGCCCCGGGAAGCCGTACATCGGCATTGGAGTTGACAGATCATTTCCACAACTCGCAGAGAATGCGAGGAAGTCGTCGGTGACAACGCAACAAATCACGTGCATGCCAGGGTCATCACCGAAGTTGTCGCAGCAGCCAGTGCGTCGGTATCCGGTGAGCGGATCTATCGAGCATTCTTCTAATTCGGTTCCAAGCACATTGAGTTGCGTCACGCCTCTATCTCATCATGTGGCCACCACAGGTATTGTGACCGAGCCGCAACTTTGTGAGTGGGGCGTTAACTCAGTGTGATGCCGAAGAGTTGGCCGATGAGGTACGTCGCTCCACAAGCAATCAGCACAATGAGCACCTGCCGTATCGCAGCCCATGCCATCGGGCGCTCAGCAAACTTTCCGACAACAGCGCCAACGATTCCGGCGGCCACCATTCCGATTGCCAGCGAAAGGATTGTTGCGGCAGTTCCTGAACCAATAAACCAAGGAACCAATGGCAGCAGTGCGCCAACGATGAACGAGATGAGCGAGAGCACTGCAGCTTGAAACGCCGACGGCATCGCCCCTGGGTCGACTCCGAATTCCTCACGCGCATGCACCGCAAGCGCATCGGAGGGGGAGCGCATGACTTCCGCTGCGGCTTGGGCTGCGCTGTCTGGCTCCATGCCATGCCCCTCATAGATCGCTGCGAGTTCGGCGGTCTCACTTTCAGTGTTGTGCTCGAGTTCTCGTAATTCGATGTCGAGTTCCCGTTGAACGAGGTCATTCTGGGCTGAAATGCTCACCCACTCACCTGCGGCCATCGAGATCGCGCCGGCCACTGCGCCAGCAAGCCCTGCGAGTCGGACAATTGTGGAATCAACTCCGCTCGCCGCAAATCCAAGAATCAGCGAGACGTTTGATACGAGACCATCGTTAATGCCAAAGACCGATGCCCGGGCGAGACCACCAGAAACAGACCGATGATCTTCGTGAGGTGCGAAAGCCGCCATACCCTCGATGGTAATCGGGTGTGGCGACGGAGCAACACCGTGCCGGTAGCGTCTGAAGGTAATGAATTCTTCAGGTCCGCGTTTCCGATTTGCTCCCTCTCCGACCGGGTTCTTCCATGTAGGTGGGGCTCGAACTGCCTTGTTTAACTGGGCGCTTGCGCGGTCAACTGGAGGAATATTTGTCCTCCGCATCGAAGACACCGATGAGGCGCGCAACCGGCCCGAATGGACCGACGGAATCCTGTCAGCACTTGAATGGCTCGGAATTGACGTATCAAGCCCAACATTTGAAGGCCCGTACTTTCAAAGCACCTACGCCGATGAGCACCTCCGAGCGGCAGCAAAACTCTTCGAAACGGGTCATGCGTACTACTGCGAGATGTCACCCGATGAAATTGCTGAGCGCGCAAAATCCGAAGGCGTGATGGGATATAACGGCTGGTCCCGCGATCTTGGCCTTGAGCCTGGCCCTGGTCGGGTGCTGCGTTTCAGGGTCCCTGAGGGAAGCACCATCGTTCGTGACCAAGTCCGAGGCGATGTCGAGTTTGATCATTCTGTGATCGAGGATTTCGTGCTGGTTCGGAGTAACGGAACGCCGGTGTTCAACCTGGCAAATGTTGTTGACGATATGTCGATGGGCATCACGAATGTGATCCGCGCAGAGGAACACCTTCCAAATACGCCAAAGCAGCAGATGATTTGGACCGCTCTTGACCGAGAGCCGCCAGCGTGGGGTCACGTTCCGGTGCTCGTGAACGAGCAGCGTAAGAAACTGTCGAAGAGGCGTGACAAAGTTGCACTTGAGCAGTACCGCGAAGAAGGCTTTCTCGCTGACGCAATGGTCAACTATTTGATGACCCTTGGATGGTCGGCTGGAGACGACCGAGAGATTCTTCCTTGGGACGAAATTGTGTCGCTTTTTGCACTGAGCGACGTCAACTTGTCGCCGGCATTTTTTGATGTCAAGAAACTTGCTGCGTTCAACGGTGAATACATCCGGATGATGACAGACGTCGAGTTCGTCGCTGCATGTGACCCATGGCTTCCACCAGAGTGGGATCGAAATACGTTCGCAGCGATTGCGCCACATGTTCAGCCACGACTGGTCACCTTCTCAGACGTTTCTGGTGTGGTCGATTTCATCTTTCAAGAGGTCGAGTTCGACGACAGCTCGTGGGAGAAGGTGATGACCACCGAAGTCGCGGGGCCGCTTCTTGACGAGGCAATACAGCGATACACCGATCTTGATGACTGGCAAGCCGACACGTTGAAGGCGATCCTCGAGGAAGTCATGGAACCATTTGGGCTGAAGCTCGGCAAGGCTCAAGCTCCTGTACGAGTTGCTGTAACGGGAAGAACCGTGGGGCCACCTCTTTTCGAATCACTCGAGGTACTTGGAAAAGAAACGACACTGAGTCGAATGCAAGTTGCAAGGGGTCGCATCTCCGCGTGACGCCTCGAACACTGCGCAGGGTCTCAGTCTGGTTCGTAGTTGCTCTCGCGTTGTATGTGGCCGTCACGTTCGCCCAAGTAGTACTTGCTGGCCGCCAACAAGTCACATCTTCGGCAGAGGCGATTGTTGTCCTTGGTGCGGCGCAATATGACGGAAGGCCGTCTCCGCAGCTTGAAGGTCGGCTCCTTACCGCCATCGATCTCTGGAATGACGGCGCGGCGCAGTACTTCATCGTGACCGGTGGTCGTCAAGAGGGCGACAGATTTACTGAGGCAGAAACCTCTCGTAACGTGGCGCTCGATAACGGGGTCCCCGACAGCAGTATCTTGTTTGAAGATCAAGGAACAACGACATGGGAGAGCCTCCAAGGTGTTGCTCAACTCGTCGAGCAATATGAGATTTCTTCGGTGATTCTCGTAACGGACCCGTACCACGCAATGCGCGCCTCGCTTATCGCGAAACGCTCAGGAATCAATGTCGTTGGAGTGGCCACGGTTCAAGACTCGGTAGTTGATGGGTTTGCCTCGCTACGTCGTCATCTCGTCGAGACCGCCGGGGTTGCGATCGGCCGAGTGACTGGCTTCCGACAGATCAGCGGCAGAGGCTGAGCGAGGGTGGGCTCAAACGAGCCGACCGATACAATCCGAGTGCCCAATGGGGTGTGGTGTAATTGGCAACACAGCAGATTCTGGTTCTGTTATTCGGGGTTCAAGTCCTCGCACCCCAACCATTCGATGAGGTTTGGCCGGTCCATCTGGGCCGGCCAAACCCGTATGTGGCGCGTCGCCGGTGGCCGGTGGTGTCATCGGAGTGTGGCG